>NZ_SMSC01000018.1:0-104253 GCF_004359955.1 Candidatus Thiosymbion oneisti | reverse complement strand
CATGACTTGCGAAAAAACCAACGGTCCTGAATACATGATCCTCTCCCCAGGGAATCCAGGGCCGAAGCATGTCGGTACGGGTTTTTGCGTTCAAGTCGGTGACACCCCGAAAATGGATGTTTTTATCTACATTTCAGATAGTTATCTGGTAACCACCCAAGTTTAACGGGACAACAGTGATCCCACGCCGCTTTTTGGCCTTGAGGTCCACGGCCTCGCCGGGTTGATAGTCCAGGTCGATGGTGAAAGCATCATCGACCTCATCCACGGCCTTGACCGGATAGAGCCCGTCATATTCTCGGGTGCCGGTCACCTGCACCTCGTCACCGATCTTGAGCTGGTGGCTGGAACAGGTGACCTTCAGCAGCTTATCGCCGGCCTTTTGGTAACCCACCACCATGTTGTCGAAGGTCAACCCGGTCTCTTTTTTCGGCACCACTTCCCAGAAACCGGCCTCGCTATTGCTGAAGGTGGCGGCGATCTCAAAGCTCTTGGTGCCGTCTTTTTCCTCAATGAGGCGTAACTTCAAGAACAGTTGATTGATCGTGGGGCGGCTGACACCACTCAGCTCGGCGATTTTTGAGGTGGACCCCAACCGTTGGACAGTTAGAAACCAAAAATAAGTTAAGAACGGAGAACAGTTCTTGAGAATCTTATTTCAGATGAATCTTAATAGATGATCACCCTGTCAGTCAAGCTGTATTTTCAATCAGCATAGAAAAGCATAAGTGCTCATGTGACACCATAATGCGTCTTTCCATTGCATGTCAGCATTTGATCACGCGTTTAGATTACCCCCTGTTCAGTACGAACATGAACGTGTGCTGGTGTGAGCCCGTCTAATGCGCTGTGTGGGCGTTCGTGATTATAAAAATGGAAGTACTGCTTTAACCCCTGGTAAAGTTCTAACACGCTCTGGTAATCCTTGAGGTAGATGTCTTCGTATTTGACACTCCGCCACAGCCGTTCGATGAAAACATTGTCTAGTACCCGACCGCGTCCATCCATACTGATCAAGATCTCCCGCTCTCGCAGGCAGCGCGTGAATTCGATACTGGTAAATTGACTCCCTTGGTCGGTATTGAAGATTACCGGGTGGGCCTGCTGGAGCGCCTCTTCCAACATCCTGACACAGAATAGGTGATCCAGCGTGTTTGACAGTGCCCAGGCAATCACGTAGCGACTGTACCAATCGATGATCGCCGCCAGGTACATAAAGCCGGTGACCAACGGGAGGTAGGTGATGTCCGTGGACCACACCAGGTTGGCGCCCTGTAACTCAAGGCCTTGAAGTAAGTAGGGGTAGACCCGGTGGGCCAGGTGGGGCCGACTCGTGTGAGGCTCCGGAACCGTGCCCTGGATACCCAGGGTGCGCATCAGACGCTGCACGCGCTTACGATTGACCACATGGCCCTGACTCACCAGCCAACGTGTCATTTGCCGACGGCCATAAAACGGCGTGCGCAGATACTGTTCGTCTATCAGGCGCATAAACTTCAAGTTCTCCTCGGATTCGACTCCGCAGGGCATGTGATAATAACTCGAACGACTCAAACCGATCAGCGCGCATGGCCTCCCAATGCTCAACTTAGGATGGTTCGGCTCAATGAGGCGACGCCGATGCTCCACCGAACTCACCCGACTTTTTTTTAGCCAATCCAACTCCATTTTCAAGCGCCCGATCTCTTCATACAGGGACGCTGTGAGTGCCGCCTCTCGAACTGGCTGCGGTGTGGACTTGCCGCGCCTGAAAGCCTCCGGTAGACTCTCGATTGCCTGCTTCTTCCAGGCACTGATTTGAACTGGATGCACCTGATACTGACTCGCCAATTCACTGGCAGTCTTCATCCCTTGAATGGCATCCAGGGAAACTTTTGCCTTGAATTCCGGACTGTGGAGCTTGCGGTTGTTGGCCATGGTTGATACCTCTCGTCGTGGTTGCTTTCGCCTCCCTTTCTTAACTTACTAACCTGTCCGATTTTTGGGGTCCACTTCATTGCCATGTCGCTGCAACCCGTGATTCTTTCCGGTGGGTCCGGAACCCGTCTCTGGCCCCTTTCCCGAGAGGCCTACCCTAAGCAGTTCCTCCCCCTGACCGGCAAGCACACCATGCTCCAGGAAACCGTCAGGCGACTCGATGGGATCGAGCTGGAGCATCCCCGCCAGGCCATCGGTCTGCTCGACCCTATCGTCGTCTGCAACGAGGCCCATCGCTTCCTCGTCGCCGAGCAACTCCGCCTTTTGGACCGCCGACCGGCCGCCATCATCCTCGAGCCCGAGGGCCGCAATACGGCACCCGCCCTCGGCCTCGCGGCGGCGACGGTGGACGACGGCCAGGATCCAGTCCTGTTGGTGATGCCCGCCGACCACGATATCCGCGACGGGCACGGCTTCCGACAGGCAGTAGCGGACGGCTACGTCCTGGCGGGGCAAGGAGCGGTGATCACCTTCGGGATCGTCCCCGATAAGCCGGAAACGGGCTATGGCTACATCCGCCGGGGCGACCGCTTTCCGGCTCAGGGGACCACGGGTGGGACTCATGTCCTCGCCGCCTTTGTCGAGAAGCCGGATGCAGCGACCGCCGAGGGTTACTTACGCAGCGGCGACTACCTTTGGAACAGCGGAATCTTCATGATGAAGGCCTCGCGCTGGCAAGGGTTGCTGGAGCGTTTCCGACCCGACATCGCCACGGCCTGCGAAAAAGCCTACCGTGGAGGCGCAACCGACGGGGACTTCCGGCGCCTGGACGCGGATGCCTTTCACACCTGCCCCAGTGATTCCATCGACTATGCAGTCATGGAGCAGCTGGCCGAGGGGGTGCCGGAAGGGGACACATTCGCCCTCGTGCTGCCGCTGGATGTGGGTTGGTCGGACGTGGGCGCCTGGTCCGCCCTGTGGGAGGTTAGCGCGCGGGACGCTGCCGGCAATGTGCTCGACGGCGATGCCTTCGTCCACGACGCGCGCGACAATCTACTGATATCCCAGCACCGCATGGTAGCGGCCGTGGGCGTGAATAACCTGATCGTGGTGGAGACGCCGGACGCGGTCCTGGTGGCGAGCAAGGAATCGGCCCAAGACGTCAAGGCCGTGACCCAGTTCCTCCAGCACGAGCAGCGCAGTGAGTATCGGCATCACCAGCGCATGCACCGGCCCTGGGGCAACTTCGACTCCATCGGCTTCGGCGCCCGCTATCAGGTCAAGCACCTGACGATCAATCCGGGCGAATCCCAAGCCCTGCAGATGCACCACCACCGGGCCGAGCATTGGATCGTGGTCTCGGGCACGGCACGGGTCACCAACGGCGAGCAGGTCTTTCTGCTCACGGAAAACGAGTCCACCTATATCCCCATCGGTACCAAACACCGCCTGGAGAATCCGGGGGCGATACCCCTGGAGATCATCGAGGTCCGGTCCGGAAGCTATCTCGGCGAAGACGACATCGTTCGTTTCGAGGACGCCTACAACCGCATGGAAGGCGAGCTCTGACATGGGCTTCAAATGCGGCATCGTCGGTCTGCCGAACGTCGGCAAATCGACCCTCTTCAATGCCCTGACCAAGGCCACCGTCGCCGCGGAGAACTATCCCTTCTGCACCATCGATCCGAACCTGGGGGTAGTCCCCCTGCCCGACGCCCGGCTCGACGCCATCGCCCGCATCGTCAAGCCCGCAAACGTCATCCCCACCAGCATGCAGTTCCTGGACATCGCAGGCCTAGTGGCCGGTGCCTCCAAGGGCGAGGGACTGGGTAACCGGTTCCTGGCCCACATCCGGGAGACGGATGCCATCGCCCATGTGGTGCGCTGCTTCGAAGACGACGGCCTGGTGCATATCACAGGCGAAGTGGACCCGATACGCGACATCGAGACCATTAACACGGAGCTGGCCCTGGCGGATCTGGAGTCGGTGGAGAAGGCCCTGGACCGAGCTGTCCGTCAAGCCAAGACCGGAGACAAAAAGGTCCTGCCCCGCAAGGCCCTGTTGGAGCGACTGCGCGACCATTTGGACGCCGGCGGGTCGGCGCGTTCTTGGGCGCAGAACGATGACGAACGCCGGGAGCTGCGCGACCTGTTCCTGCTCACCGCCAAACCCGTCATGTACATCGCCAACCTGGACGAAGACGGCTTCGAGGACAATCCCCTGCTGGATGCGGTACGCGGGCTGGCGCGGGATGAAGGTGCCGAGACGGTCCCCGTGTGTGCCGCTATCGAGGCGGAGATCCTGGCGCTCGAGGCCGATGAGCGCGCGAGCTTCCTCGCCGACCTGGGGTTCGAGGAACCGGGTCTGAACCGGCTGGTACGCGCCGGCTACCGCTTACTGGACCTGGAGACCTTCTTTACCACGGGACCTAAGGAGGTACGGGCCTGGACCATTCCCCGGAATGCCAGTGCGCCCCAGGCCGCCGGTGTTATTCACACCGATTTCGAGCGCGGCTTCATCCGCGCCGAGGTCATCGCCTACGAGGATTTCGTCGCCTGCAAAGGCGAGCAGGGGGCCCGTGAGGCAGGCAAGCTGCGCTCGGAGGGCAAGGACTACATGGTCCGGGACGGGGACCTGATCCATTTTCGGTTCAACGTCTGACTTGACGCTATGCTCCCCCGATCGCTAATATTTTGTCCCCATCCTGGCTACGTAGCTCAGCAGGTTAGAGCGCGGCACTCATAATGCCGTTGTCGGTAGTTCGAGTCTACCCGTAGCCACCAAATACCCCGGAGCCCGTAGGATGCGGTGAGCGCAGCGAACCGCATCAAAAGGGAAACAAGGAAGTTACGAACCACGCCGATCCGCGCAAATCCCTCTGCGAGTTTTTCGGCTTGCCTGCCTGCTCAGGCGTACAGGGCCTCTTCGGTAGTTTCAACAATGATCTCAAGCGGTGGCAGATTATCCGGATCCGCATCCTTGGCCCGGATATTGCTCATCATTCGTGAAAATGCGTGTTCATTCGTGGTTCTAGTACCTCATTTCGCTCGATATTGCGGGTAGAGTAGCTTGAGCTTGATACGAACTCTCCCACCTGCAATGCTATGAATTTGCAATATCACATGAAACTAGGATCCTTGAGGGACCCGGAGCTTTACAAATGAGTCAAGCTTGTGCGCGGCACAAAAAATCGAGTAGTAACCCTTTAGTCCCCTTCGACTTTAACGCCAGGGCGCAAAGACGCAAAGAGTATTTTGGTTTGCTTTGCGTCGTGGCGACTTTGCGCCTTTGCGTCAAACGACAAGGACAGGGATTCACACCAAGGTTAGGTTTGTGCCGATCTGGCTTCCAGACCAAAATTCATGCCTTGTTGGTCTGAGGCGGAGCCTTGCTGGGTACTAGTACCTAGTTTCGGTCGCTATTGCTGGTCCCCACACTGGAGCGGGTAAGCCAAGCGTGTGAGCCAGCAGATACTGTGAACTTGCAACATCGGTCGAAACTAGGTACTAGGGTGTGTTGACATTTAGCGAACCGCATCAGCCAAGTAGATAGGGATGCGTCATGCCCGGAATCGGGATCGGGATCGAAATCGGGATTTCGATTGCGATCCCGATTTCGATTGCGATCCATGAGCGACTTTCTTTCTGCCGTCGAGATGGGATGACCACATGGCCAGTCCCGGCGCCGACGTCGCTACCTCCCCCTTCGATCTTGATCGACCCCAAGACTACGCGCTGTGGCGGGAACGCAAGCTCAGTGAGTACCCAGCCCGGCTCGAAGATTTGATCGTAGAGGTCCGTAACCCGCGCCGGCTGACACCCGCTGAGGTCGAAGCCCTGCGGGCCCGTTGCCGCCGTGCCAACATGGCCATCTATGCGAGCCCTACCGGCGATGATCCGGACAAAGAGCTCCCACGACAGCTCGGCATCCAGCTTGGCCTGCTGCGCCCGGATCACAACCTGGGGGCGGACCAGGACGCCATCAGCTCATTGACGGTCCGGTCCGATGCCCTACATCAGGGCTATATCCCCTACAGTAACCGTCCGATCACATGGCATACCGATGGTTACTACAACGCACCGGACCGCCGGATCTTCGGGATGTTGCTGCACTGTGTCCGGCCGGCGGCAGCCGGCGGCGAGAACTATCTCCTAGACCACGAGATCGCGTATATCTTGTTGCGCGATCGGAACCTGGAATTCGTCCGCGCCCTCATGCACCCGCAGGCAATGACCATCCCGGCCAATAAGGCGAACGGGAAGGCGTTGCGTCCGGATTGCCCCGGACCCGTCTTCTCGGTGCACCCGGCAGGTCACTTACACATGCGCTACACGGACCGAACGCGCAGCATTCATTGGTGGGACGATCCCCTGACGACAGAGGCCGTCTCCTGCCTCAAGGAGATACTGCATGGCAGGACCGCCTGGCACCTCTCGGCCAGATTGGAGGCCGGTTGGGGCCTGGTGACCAACAACACGCTGCACACCCGGACCGGGTTCGAGGATGGCGAATGTCCGCGCCTGCTCTACCGGGCACGTTACTATGACCGGATCGCCGATACCTGACAGGTATTCTCTGGCGCAATACAGTGCACGAAAATCAAGCCCATCGGTCGGGTCAGGCCAGGGCGACGGAGGTGGCTGGCAGACGGCGGATGGCGCCAGCTTATCCGCCCTACGCAGGCTCCATAGGTAAGTAACATGCTGATAATACGGCCCGAACAGATCCGGCAACTGCACGAATTGCTGGACGAGAAGTATTGTCTGGAACTAGGCGACTACTTCCGAACAACCTATCCGCAGCAGACCGCAGAGCAGGATGACGAGGCGCTGCTGGAGATCATTACTGCCAGCGTAAGGCATGCGCGCAGTTTGAACATCGTAACTGCCGACGCACTCCTGCGTTTTGTCGGCATTGCCGTGTTGGTCAACCCCAGGTTTTATGACGACGCCAAGGTCAAGGAGCTGTTCGCGGAAGAAGCGATCGACGCGGATTACAAAGTCCATGTGTTGTCGGAACAGCTCATAACCGCATTACACGCCGCGTCCGAATCCTGAACCCGGTCAGGACCCCCGAACGGCAAACGAGAGAAAGGCAGACGAGACGACGCATGGCGATACCCGCGGCAATCGGCGTCTGGGAGCTCGGCGCGCTGGCGGCGGGCGGATTGGCGGGGCTCTTCGTAGCCAGTCCCCAGGGCCGGGAGGCCGCTCGCGAAGCGGCGCGCGCCACCGCCGAGGCGCTCGAAAAACTGCGTCCTGTTCCCGAATCCGACGCCGGGCAAAGGTCCGAACCCATCCCGCGGGGGACTACTCAAAGCTGTTCAGGCCAGCCCGACTGCGGAAAGGAAATGTGCCCCGTGTGCGGGAAACGGCCCAATCCAATGCCGGGCGTTACGCCGGCCTATGTACATGGTGACCTGGTGCCACAGGACAGCGAGACACTGCCGCCGCTGACCAGCTACAAACGCACGCGTATCCGGGTTCAGAAAGCGACCGTTTACCAGCGGCCGGACAAATCGCTGGTACATCGCGACAAGCTCCATAAGGGTAAGGGGGCCGAGATCGAGGTGTATGACCGCCATGGCCGGCACATGGGTGCCATATGCCCCCACTGCGGTCATCCGCGCAAAGGCCCGAAGCCGGGTCGGAGGCTCAAACTCTGAATCGACACAGACCCATGTTGACACTCACCCACCAAGAATCACTGGCCTTCTATTGCGATGTCGCCTTCATGCGCTTGGCCAACCGGCCGGCCCAGATCCTGGTCGATGCCGACTACGACCGCGCGTTACTCATCGACCTGGCCGCGCGCAGCACCAGGACCATCCCCTTCGCGCCGGCCGTGAACGAGTTCATGATCTACAGCTGGCTCGTGGCGCCGGACGGTTCCGCGTCTTATCTCACCAGCTCCGAACCGGTGGACTTCGGACTGCGCCTGGACCATAACCAGGGCACCGCGACCCGGTTCCATTTTCCGTATGAGTCTTCCCGGCTAATTGGACCCTGTTGGCAGACACCGCCGCCGCTGCAGATCCTCGATTCCAACGGTCAGGTACGGACCCTCGACAGTACGCGGGGCATCGTCTATGCCTCAGCCGACGTCTTGCAACAGGAGCCGGCCAAGAGCTATCTCACCCTGCGTCCGCAGTGGCCCCCCCACAAAGGCGCCTATCGGGGCCAGGGAGTTTATGTCTCCGGTCGACAGCAGACGCTCATCGGTTATCTCCCGCCGCCCTTATCCCGGCAGCCGGCCTTGTTGGCACCTCAAGAAGACGCGAGCGCCATCGATGTCACACATTATATGGACAACCTCTTTGTCTGTTACGAAGAGCGGGTCGAGCAGCATGTGGGCGAGACCATGAGAACCGTCATCGAGGCCCCGTCGGATCGCTATTTGATGGGCGTCGATGTGGTCATGGTGGGCGACCAATCGATCTTGTGCGTGCTGTGTGCAACCCAGGATCAGTCGGCCCAGCCGAGCGGTTTCATCGAGCTGTATCGGTTGACGCCGGAGCAGCGGCAGACCACCGGCTAGCCAGCCACCTCCGTCGCCCTGGCCCGACCCGACCGACGGGCTTGATTCTCGGGATGAGTCGGCTCAATTGAGAACACCCCCTGGCCCGACAAGGGACAGACAGCGAACCGCATCTACGGGCTGTTGCATGGAAAGCCGCCCGGCCTTTCCTGGCCGGTGGAAACGGTTATCATATGGAAGAGAAGATCCGATCAGCGCTTCGCCATCGCCTGCTCGGCCCACAGAAACTGCAATACCTTGCGGACGTACTGCTGTGTCTCCGGATAGGGAGGAACCTGGTTACCGTGCTTGACGACGGCATTCTCCCCGGCATTGTATCCGGCCAAGGCCAAGCGCAGATTGTTCCCAAACATCTTGAGCAGAAATCGTAGGTATTGCGCGCCCCCGCGCACGTTTTGGGCCGGGTCGTAGGGATCGGACACCTTATATCTGGCCGCGGTGGCAGGCATAAGCTGCATCAGTCCGATTGCCCCTGCGGAGGAGACAGCCGTTGGATTATAGGCCGACTCGGCCCGTATGACGGCGTGGAGCAATTCCGGACGGAGCTTGAACCGGCGCGCGGTGCGTTCGATCAATGCGGCATACCGCTTGCGCCTGACCGAAAGCTGCTTCGATAGCGCTGGAATCTTATTTGATGGAACCGGAAGACGGCGGCGGAAAACGATGAACCTGTTGTTGCTCTCCTCGATAAGCTTCTTGGTAGCACGTTTCCATTCCAGATGATACTTACTGCCCTTGAGCGGTGCATCGGTGAAATAAAGCTTGCCGTCCGCGTCTAAATATCTATAGAGATCACCGCTGCATGGAAATGGAATCCCAATCAGCACCAACAGTAATCCGGGTATTACATTTTTCATGATTCGCTTTCGAGGACCCTGATGCTCACATCGCTCAAGAATTCAGCACCGCTTCCACATCGCTGTTGCCGGCTCGTACTCTCATCGGCTGCGCATGATATTCTCCCAAGCGATTCCACTTGACTCGCAACCGCTCTCGGTTTATTGTAAGCCATTGGATTGCGATGATCGCCACGGAGGTGTCGATTCTTCCGGAATAAAGCTCTTTTATCGCTTGCCCCATATTGATTACGGTTACCCGGGTATCCTCGCCTTCCTCACGCAACCCGTGAATGCCCCCTACCAGTGCCGCATCAACATGCCCGCAGAAAAGCCGAACCCTATCCGCCGCGGTGCCTGGGCTGACATGGTAGGCCCCAATCGGCTCCAGGTCCAGCACCTTACACCCTGCCTCTTCCATTGCCTCCCGCCGCACTACCTCACTCGCATCCTCACCCGTTTTCAGGACGCCTCCCACTGGCTCCAGGGTCCAAGCCCCCCGCCCGTGTTCCAGCGCGCCGATACGAAACTGCTCCACCATGACGACTTGATCGCGTGTCGCATCGTAAAGAATCGCCGCGGCTGAATTCAAATACTCCATACGCTCACGTTCAAGGATCGGACCCCAACCGCCCATAAAAAGACTATGCCGCAGCCGATAGCGCGTCAGCCTCAGAAAACCACTAAAACAGCGTTCTCGAGCGATGACCTCCAGTGCGTACCTCATTCCGGTTGTATTTTAGATTTCCACTTCTATAATTGGCTCATCGTGACATCTAACTCAGCGTGTGGAAAGTATGAATCGGCGCCACTTCCTCGGACTTGCGTTATCTGCGGCCACAATGCCGGCACTCGCGAAAAAGCAGAGCTACCGACCGCGTATCCTTTCCTTTTACCACCGCCACACGGGAGAAAAGGTCAAGGTCGCCTATCGTATCGGCAATTTCTACCAACGCGACGCATTGCAGGCGCTGAACAACTTCATGCGCGACTTCCGAACCGATGACGTCACCATGGTAGACCCCAAGCTGTTCGACCTGTTATACGAGCTCAACGGACGTCTCGGCCACCCCCGGGGACCGATCGAGATCCTCAGTGCTTACCGTTCGCCCCGGACGAACGCCATGCTGCGCAGTACCTCCCGACGGGTCGCGCGCAACAGCCTGCACATGCAAGGCAAGGCGGTAGACATCCGCCTTCCCGGTATATCCGCCCGCTGGGTACGCAATTCCGCCATCTCATTGAACCGAGGTGGTGTCGGCTTCTACCCCAGATCCAACTTCGTACATGTGGACACCGGGGAGGTCCGCCGCTGGGTCGCCTGACGAGGGTTAGATGAGGGCTTAGGAGTCCCACGCGATCCGGGCACTTGCGCCAACCGCTCCTCGGAATTTTCCCCCGATTCTTAAGTGCGATTGTAGCAGAACTTATCAGGAAAGCGAGTTATCTTTTTGTAAGGCCTACCATTAACCGCAAGCTTGCGGCCGGTCAGTGACAACCGCCCATCTCCGCTGGCACAGTTAAGGGAGCATGAACGAGTTCGAGTCCGGGAACGCCACGGTGGTTGCCTCCGACATCGTCAACCGGTTCGCCTTGCCTACCCCGGTCAGCGGCGTCAAACCCCACGGCGGTGGCTTGATCAATGCCACCTTTCTCGTTACCACCGAGGATGCTCGATATATCCTGCAACGGATCAACGACGCGGTGTTTCCGGAACCGGAGCGGATCATGTCCAACCTGTCGGTGCTGGCAGGACACGTGGCGGCTCATACCGGATCCGGGCTCCGCATTCCGGCCCCCATTGCGGCCTGGGACGGACGGTCTTTCGTTCGGGACGGACAGGGTGGGTTCTGGCGTCTCATGGAGTTCATCCCGAACACCCGGGGGCTTGCGCGCATCGAGGATCCGGAACAGGCCCGAGAGGTGGGTCGCATCCTGGGTCGCTTTCATGTCCTCGTCAGCGACCTGCCCGCAGAGCGGCTTGCGGTGACCCTGCCCGGATTCCATGTCACACCGGGCTATCTGGAGCGATTCAAGCAGGTCCTGGCGACGTGCACCACTGTTCATCCGGAGGCGCTCTCCCGGGCCATCGCTTGCGTGACCGCGCGGCAGGCACAAGTCGATGTGCTCGAGGCAGCACGGCAAGACGGTTATCTCCCGGCGCGCGTAATCCACGGGGATCCAAAGCTCGATAACATCCTGTTCGACCGCGTAACGGGGCGCGCGGTGAGTCTGATCGATCTGGATACGGTCCAGGCCGGACTCGTCCATTACGACGTCGGCGATTGTCTGCGTTCCTGCTGTGGTCGTGGTAAGGGGTCCGCCGGCACCAGGTTTGATCTCGACCTGTGCCGGGCAATCCTCGGCGCCTATGCGGACGAGGTCGGAGATCTGCTCGATACGGCGGAAATCGAGTTGCTGTTCGATGCTATCCGTCTCATTCCCTTCGAGCTTGCCCTGCGCTTTCTGACCGATCACCTGGAAGGCGATCGTTATTTCCGGATTACCGAGCCGGGGCAGAACCTGCGCAAGGCCGGCATCCAGCTCGCGTTGGTGGAGGATATCGAGGGCAAGGAGCGTGAGATCCGCGCCATCGTGGCGGCCTGTTTCGGACGCGGCAAAAGTGCCCCTTGAGGAAAAATCCTGCCGCTATCCGAACTTCCGGGGCCGGAAGTCCCCAGGGTTGACGATAGCGGCGCTGTCGCCCGTGGCCCGAATCACGAATAACCTCTGGTGTCGCTAAAAGTTTTCCCCGCAAGCAGCGAGGTTTGCCGCCGACCGGTTATCAGTTTTAGAGGTGAAAAGAGTTTAGATCGGGGTAGGGAAAGGATCAAAACAATCTGGGCATCTTGCTTAAGTGTTGCGGCGCAGGGGCAACACCCGGGGCGTTCCGGCTTGCAGGTCTTGCTCGCGTTGGCGTTGCAGGAGCCGTCTCAAGACCGGTGGAAACTCGCTCATCAACCGCCGCTGGGTCTCTTTGAAGTCGGCAAAATAAGAGACGATTTCGCACGCAACCGGGCCGTTCAGCGACTCGCGCTCCACAGCCGGTAACGGCTGCCAGGCGATACGAATCAGGCGTCCCCCCGTTCCGTCCTGATGCGCATAGCCGCCCTGGCTGTCCACGAAAATGACCTCCCCGGATTCCACCACGGCCTGGAATTGCATGGAACGGATGGGAATGAATAGGCTTTCGCGGCCGCTTCTCTTGAGCAGTAGCTGTAGATCATTGTACACGGCGGCCGGCAATGTGCTGCGCTCGCGGGTATGCTCCGGCGGGCGGAAGAAGGTCTCGCGGACATAGTATCTGGACATCAGGTCTTCGGTCAGCGGGTCAATCGTCGTCGTCGAGCTCCGGGGTCCAACCTTCCGTTCGGGCCCGCTGCACCGCGGCCTCGTAGATACGCTGGTGACGCTCGCGCAATGGTGGCGGCAGACGGGAGACCAGGTGGCCGTATGGGGCCCAGGCCTTGGTGACCTTGTCATACAGGGCGTCGATGCCCTGCAGGGTCCAGCCCGCACAGGTCTCGGTTTCGGGGATGATTCCGAATACCCAGGCGTCCCGGATAATGTTCCCGGTCGGCGTCATGCCGCCTTGGGGGTCTTTATCGATCCCCTGATAGGTCTTGGGGTCGGTCATGGGCGAAGGGTCCTTGTATGGGGTTGGCTGCCATTGTGGCCGAACCGCATGGCAAATGCCAAACGTAGGTCTCGTAGTGTCGCCCGAGCTCCATGGATATACTATGCCGATGCATTACCAGACCGACGATCTGCGCATTTGCGATATCAAGCAAGTAGCCGCACCCAAGGCCCTGCAGAAGGAGCTTCCCGTCAGCGAACGAGCGGCACGGACGGTTTACCATGCCCGCCGGGAGATCCGGCGCATCCTCCAGGGCGAAGACGATCGGCTGCTGGTGGTGGTCGGACCCTGCTCCGTCCATGATCCCCAAGCGGCCATGGAGTATGCCGAGCGGCTGGGCAACCTGCGCGCCGAGGTCAAGCGGGAGCTGATGATCCTGATGCGGGTCTATTTCGAGAAACCCCGCACCACGGTAGGCTGGAAGGGCTTGATCAACGACCCGGACCTGGATGGCAGCTTCGAGATCAACAAGGGATTACACCTGGCCCGCAAGTTGCTGCTGGATCTGGCGGAGATGGGCATGCCCGCGGGGACCGAGTTCCTGGATCTCATCAGTCCGCAGTATGTTGCCGACTTGGTCAGCTGGGGTGCCATCGGCGCCCGCACCACGGAGAGCCAGGGACACCGGGAGCTCGCCTCGGGCCTCTCCTGCCCCGTCGGATTCAAGAACGGCACCACCGGCGCGGTGAAGATCGCCATCGATGCCATACATGCCGCGGCCCGGCCCCACGTCTTCATGTCCCTGACCAAGGAGGGTAACTCGGCGATCTTTCGCACCCGCGGGAATGAGGACACCCATATCATCCTGCGCGGTGGTCTGCGTCCGAACTATGACGCCGAGAGCGTGAACATCGTCGCGGAGGAAATCACCGCGTCGGGCCTCACGCCCAAGGTCATGATCGACTTCAGTCATGCCAACAGCCGCAAGGAGCCATCCCGGCAGATCCAGATCTGCCAGGACGTCGCCGGCCAGGTTGCGCGTGGTGACGAGCATATCATCGGGACCATGATCGAAAGCCACCTGGTCGCCGGCCGTCAGGACCCGTCTCCCGCCACCGAGCTGGTCTATGGGCAGAGCATCACCGATGCCTGTATCGGATGGGGCGATACGGTGCCGATGCTCCACGAGTTGGCCAAGGCCGCGGTGAGTCGGCGCGAGTGCTGAGCAAGAGGGGCCTCGCGGTCAACCCGCTGCTTCAGCGCAGCGCTTTCAATCGAGCCTGGCCTGCCCTTGATGGATGAGCCGTTCGGAGCGTTCAACGGCTACACCAAGCTACGGATCGAGAAGGAAGTCGCCTGATTGAGGACTCCTTCGGCCTCGTGGAACCGGCAGTCAATCAGGGAAATACACACCGCGCCTTTGGACTCGGCCTCGGAGATCGGATTGGGCCTGCCCGGCATTTCTCGTGACCTATACTGCCACACGGCATAATCTGCGCATTTCACTCCCTCTCCCTCCGGGAGAGGGCGGGGGTGAGGGGGAAATTCAAAAGCTCGGATTGTGCTGTGTGGCAGTATATAAAGATGAAGCTGATTCAGAGAGCTAGAGATGACAAAGTAGAATTAACCGCCGATCCGAAGAATGCCAGGACGGTAAGGTCTTCCTCGATGTCGAAGAAGGCGTGATCGCAGGAGGCCCGAACATACATCAGGGTGTCTTTGACGATGAGGTGCTCCGCACCGTTCACCCGCAGACGGCCCCGACCTGCAACCACCAAATAGAGCTCATCTTCGTCGTGGGGTGTCTGCATATCCTTGGAACCGGCGGGTAGGTGATAAATCGCACAGCTCATCGATGGGGTCCGCAGGAACTCGTGAAAATCGACCGTGCTGCGATCGATTGCCCTCACCAATTCAGTCAGCTGAAAAACCTGCCAGTCTGGTTTAGCCATTGCCCTTATCCAAGTTAAAAACACAATTGAACATGCTGCCGGTTTCGATCCTGGGGCTAAACAGCGGCCATCCTCAGTGGGTTGTTTCCCGTAGGACATCCGGGCCACGATTATTCTCGGCAACCGGGGTTGTCGCAGACGCCATAGATGACGAGGGAATGGTCCTGAATGACGAATCCATGTCGTTTTGCGACGGCATTCTGACGTTTTTCGATGATTTCATCGACGAACTCCACGATCTTCCCGCACCTCGCGCAGACCAGGTGGTCATGGTGTTTGCCGCAGTCGAGCTCGAATATGGATTGGCCGCCTTCGAAGTTGTGCCTGCACACCAGTCCGGCCGACTCGAACTGAGTCAGCACCCGGTAAACCGTGGCCAGCCCGATCTCCTCGCCGTTCTCCAGCAGCATCTTATACACATCCTCGGCGCTGACGTGGCGTTTGTCGCTCCGTTCCAGTAGAGCCAGGATCTTTACGCGGGGTAAAGTGATCTTGAGCCCTGCCTTCCTGAGTTGTTCGTTCTGCAACCCCGACCCCCCTCACGGTATCACTCACCCCTACCTGGTGTGACGGCTGAGATGCGATCTTCAAGGATATACCCTTTGGGGAGGATTTTCCCGCGTCTTCAAGGCGGACGACAGGTGTGGAGTCGAACGATGTCGCTGTTGCCGCAACGCAGAAGGCAGACGGAAAGACAGATACGATGGTATGTTCTTTAACAATCACCTCAGCACAGCTTAAAGGTGCCCCCGATGGCTGAACCCGCTTACCGCAACGCCGGCTACGAAGATATCCTCGCCCTGCCGGAACATCGGGTGGGAGAGATAATCGGTGGTGAGTTATACAGCCATCCGAAACCGGCACCCCGGCATGCCAGGGCCTATTCCGCGTTGGGCTATCTGGTCGGCGGTCCATTCGACGGGGGCCGAAATGGTCCGGGCGGTTGGTGGATTATCGACGAGCCGGAAATCCATCTGGCCGGCGATATCCTGGTTCCGGATATGGCCGGTTGGTGTCGCGAGCGGCTTCCGGTCCTACCGGACAGTGCCTGGTTCGAGCTGGTGCCCGATTGGGTGTGCGAGACCCTGTCTCCTGCCACCAAGCGCACCGACCGGGCGCTCAAGATGCCCCGCTACGCCCGCGAAGGGGCAGCTCACCTGTGGCTGGTGGACCCGGACACCCATACCCTGGAAGTGTATTCATTACAGGACGACCGACATTGGCGATTGTTGAAGATACTGAAGGGAGATGACGAGGTCCGCCAACCGCCATTCGAGGCGGTTGGATTCTCCTTGGGAAATCTTTGGGCCTAGGGCGTGCTGACATTTAAATCTAAACCAGCCTGAACGGCCATTTTTCATCTGTGAAATGGCCGCAACACACTGTCATCCCGACCGGAGCGAGGGATCTTAAGATTCCTCGCTCCGCTCGGAATAACAAGTTCCCCGAGAGTTCGCTGTACGGACCTTTTTAAATCCTAATCGTCTACGATCAGAACTCCGCGGTCAGACGCATACCGAAGATCCAGCCCTTGGGATCGTCCTGGCGGGGATCGGTCTTGAGGAGCTCGTCTTTCATGTACTGGACATCGGCGGTGATGGCCGTATGTTCGTTGAGGACCGCGCGGTAGTAAGCCTCAAAGACCTGACTCTGATCGATGCTCTGATTGCCGCCGTCGAGATAGGCATAGCCGATGCCGATGTTGTCGTCGTCCCGGTTCCAACCGCTGCCGTCGAGGTTGAAGCCACCCGAATACAGGGACTTGTAGTCCACGGCGGCGTCATCCTGCTGCCGGGAAACCCGCAGGAAGGCGCCGACGACCTCGCCGAATGCCTGGTCGAACGACAGGCCATAGCCAAGGAGACGCTCTTGTTTCTTGCCGGCCGGATCGAGAAATTCAGAGGAAGTCCCCGTGAGGGTAAAGCGATAGTTACCCTCGCCCATGGCGGTCTCGGGATGGTATCCGATCTCGAGGCCCCAAAAGTTGTAGTTGCTGCCGTCATCATTCTCGCCGATGTTCATCCCTAAGCCGGTGAGCCTCCAGTCCCCGTATCCCAATTCCAAGGCGGCGCCGGTATCGTAAGAGCCCAGGTTATAGCTGCCCGAGTTCACGAAGACCTCATTCATGAACTGAGTGAACTCGTCGTTGGCGTACTGGTTGCCGTCGATATAGTCGGTGGAATCGATAATGCCGATGGACGCGCCCAGGGTGTTCCCGTCCCCGAAGGCATGGGTGTATTTGTACCAGGCGGTGAGGAGGTAATCACGATTGCGCCCGTTGATGTTCTCCAGGTCGTCCTCCAGATCCGCCGCCCAAGGCGCAAGGTTCCAGGGCGATACCTGGTTTAGGCCATTGTCCGCCGCAAACCCGACCTTGGCGAAGAACTCGTGGGCGTCGCTGGGGCGGTAGCTGATCTCGAACTGGATAGGCATGCCGCCACGGCATTCGTTATCGAACCCATCCAAGGGCATCCCGTCGCCCTCGGAGGGCAAGCGGGCGGAGACACTTTGACACTGCCCGGTAGCCGCCAGAATACCGTTGATTGACAGCTGCTTGCTCAAGTCTACCGCCTGTGCCGGTAGCGTTACGATAAAGACGGGTACTGCCAGGAACCGGAAATAGCTCGGTTTCATGTTTCATTCTCCCAACTACATGGCTAATGTGCCGGCTGTTCCTGATATTCCCGGCCCGCC
This sequence comes from Candidatus Thiosymbion oneisti, assembly GCF_004359955.1. Lineage (NCBI taxonomy): Bacteria > Pseudomonadati > Pseudomonadota > Gammaproteobacteria > Chromatiales > Chromatiaceae > Candidatus Thiosymbion > Candidatus Thiosymbion oneisti. Next base: position 86,739 of record NZ_SMSC01000018.1, on the reverse strand, counting down.
ACCTGTTCCAAGGCCCGGGCAAAGGAGGAGATGCCGGAACTGGGCAGCAAAATGCAAGGCTTCCCCTGGCGTTTGCACAGGCGTTTCGCCCGGCTATAGGCGTTGTGGCTGACGCAATCGGTGGGGCAAACCACCGCGTCCGCGGTAGCCAGCATGGCGTCCAGGCGCCTTCGGTTGTCTTCCATTCCCCCGTCGTGGTGCATGAAACGCCCGTTGAAGCGGTCCACTAGCGCCCGGTAGTGTTCGGCCAGATTGCTGCGTCCGCCGATGCAGAGGATTTGCCGCTCGGCGAGATCGGGACAATTCGCGCACGATGCGGAGTCGCAATCCTCACAATCGGGGGCAATCTCGCGCAGCAGCAGGTTCTCCATGGCCAGGCATTCGGCCGACCGCTCTGCCAGTGCGACCTCCAACTGCCGGGTTCGTGTCTCCAGGCCGTGATACCGCTCCTGCCACTCTCGGATCTGTACCCGGGCCTGGGCATGGCGGTGGTCGGCATCCGCCAGGGCCGGCTCCAGCCGCTCGACCCGCTGTCGCAGGTCCGCCAGCTCCTGCCCGGACTCCAGCGTCCGCAGCCGGGTCTGGGCATCGTCCAACTGGGCTTGCGATCCCTCGGTCTCGGACAGGCGCTCCTGTAAGACCTGGATGCGACGCGCCTTGTCTTCCAGCTGTAGGTGAGTGCGGCGCACCGTCTCCTCATAACGTGCGCGTAAGGCGCGCAATTCGCCCCGGACCTCGGTCAGCGCCTCGAGGTCCACATGGCGGCCGGTGCCAATCTGGTGGGACAGCATGTGCATGTCTTCATAGGCGAGGGAGATCGCCCGCTCCCCACTCTTGGGATGGGTCATGAGCGCCCAGAAGGCTCCGGGGGCTTGGCCCTCGGCCAGAGCCGTCTGCCACATCGCGATGACGGCGGCTTCCTCCTTGGCCTTGGTAAAGTGCCGGACATGAGCGGCATATTTCTTCTCCAATGCCTTGTGCGCACCGATAGAGAGGGAATTCTTCCCCTCGGCCGCGGCGACAAAACTCGAGTGCACACCATAATCGCTTATGGGTTGCTCAGAGCTGTGCCCACCCTTGGCGGCGATACGCCGCAACTCGCTTACCTCCAGGCAGGTGCCGATGATCTGGCAGTGAAACTTGCCGGGCAGGTCCCAGAGCTTACGTCTGCCGGGCTTGGATGGCGGCTCATCGTCCGGGTGCTGCGACTCGAATAATGTTGCTTCTTTTCCACCCTTCCACACTGCATCCAGGGCGGATATCACCTCTTCCGCAGTCTGCTGTGGATCGTCCGCACTACCGCCCTGTAACGCCAACAGCTGCATACAGGCCTCCCCCTCCACCTCTATCAACAACCGCTGGTTGTCAGCGTCGTATACCGCCAAACGTGGGGGTGACTGTTCCACTTCGAATAGGAGTCTATGCATACCAGGTATCTCCACGAGCCCACATCCGCAGGCAAAAATAGCTCGCAATCATGGGGTCGGCGACTAAAGTACCTCAATATAAATATAAATGCAAATGCAAATCGTTATCGAAAACAATCCCAGCGAAATCGAATTGCTCGCAGGCGACGACCTGGCGCGTGGCCTCGTCGGAAGAGAACTGGCCCGCGGCGGTGGGCATTTTCACCGGCGTGCTGGCCAAGGAGGCGGTAGTCGGCATCTGGATTTCATGTACACGGCTATGGCTGAGACAGAAGCCGCTGCAGCCGGAGAAATTGCCGAGGGAGAAGCTGGATTCAGCCTATGAGGTATGTATACTGATTTACTGTCGCATTTTTCGGCGATTAAAGATCTACGTTTGGACAAGAACCAGCGCGATGATTTGGAAGAAATTTTGCGGTTGTGTCTTTGCGCGGTGGTCAGTGGAGCGGAAGGCTGGGAAGGCATCTGGACGTTGAGCCGTACCCAGCTGGACGGGTTGCGTCAGTTCTTGCCTTACGCCAACGGGATTTCCTCGGCAGACTGCTTGGGCTGGGTGATGGCGAGGCGATCACAGAACGCATTCCAGGACGGTTTCGTGGCGTGGACCCGCTCGGTCGCCGAGCTGAGCACGGGCGAGGTGGTGACGATCGACGGCTGTCAGGTCCCGTGAGATTCCCCTGATGCGAGAATCCGCAAGGTATGACGAGCGATCATTTCTTCCTCGTCGGTCGGGATGACCCAGACCGATGGTGCGGTACCCTGGATCTGACACATATCCTATAACCGTTCAACCTTCCCTTCCGGATCCCGATCTCAAATCTGACTTAAGGAGGAAACAATGACGCTATTCTCAAGTCGCTCTGCTATCGTCAGATGGTTTCCAGCTGTGATGCTGGTCTGTATTTTGATGGGATTCGGGCCGCGAGGCCTGGCCCAGTGTCAGTCTCGAACGTTCGACGCCTACGAAACGGCCATCATCGAGATTTATATCGCCTACTATGGCAGACCACCGGATGTCGGCGGTCTCGACTACTGGGCGAAGCGGCTTGAGGCCGAAGGCAACTCTCTGGTATCCATCATCGATGCCTTCGGTACCTCCGAGGAGTTCGAGAAGCGTTTCGGCGGGATGGACAACGAGCAGCTCGTCACCAACCTTTATTTCCAGATGTTCGGCAGGGATCCCGAACCAAAGGGTCTCGCCTACTATGTGAGCAAACTCCAATCCGGTACAAGCAGTCTGCCGCGTATCAGCCTGGACATCCTGTATGGTGCCCGGAACGAGGACCGTACTGTGTTGGACAATCGCGCCGCGGTTGCACATGACTTCGTGACTCGGCTGGAACGGCACCGGCAGGGCTATACCGACGCCGGGTTGCTGCTTTGTCACGCTCAGGTCGAGGCAAGCGATCTCGGCGAGATCTGTGATGCAGGCGAGCGCATCATTGCCGCTAAGCCGACTGTCATCGACTACCGCATGAGCGGACTCAACGTCGGTCCTTATGTGTGTCCGGAGCGCAATTATCGGACTGGGGAAGTCAAATATCAGGACCCCGCCGATGGTAGGGATATGCGCATGCGTGCGGGGCAATTGGACGCCTTGCTGCGGGTCGTCGCGCCCCACACCCGGTGGGTCCGTACCTTCGGCTGCACGAACGGTTTGAATGAGCTTGCCCGCCGCGCCAAGACACACGGGCTTAAGGTTGCGCTGGGGGCCTGGATTGACCGCGATTTAGAGACGAACCAGCAGGAGATCGACTGCATCATCGATGCCGCACGCAATGGCTGGGCGGATAGGTTGGTCGTTGGTAGCGAAGTACTCATGCACAATGACCTACCGCTTGATGAACTCGTGGTGTTGATCGAGCGAGTCAAGGCCGAGACCGAGCTGCCTGTGTCACATGGGGCCGTCACCTTCTCCTACCGAGGAAACTCTACTTTGATCAATGCGGTCGATTTCGTTTCAGCCCACATTTATCCGTTCTGGGCGCGGGAGGGAATCGACGGTGCCATGACCCTTCTCGACGCAGCCTTCCGGGACCTCCGATCTGCTACGGGCGGCAAGGAAGTGTGGATCGGCGAGACCGGTTGGCCAAGTGCGGGAGAAAGTTTAGGAGCGGCGGTCGCTTCTCAGGGAAACTTCTCCCGGCATTTCCAAGAGTTTGTATCCTGGGCCCGGGCCAACGCAGTCAACTATCTCTACTTCGAAGCCATGGATGAGCCGTGGAAAACGCCCAAGCAAGGGACCAACGGTGCCCATTGGGGAATCTGGGACAAGTATGGGGCCATGAAGCCGGGCATAGCCGATGTTTTCTCCAATCCTTGAGTGAAGGAACGTGTGAGCTACCTGTCTGGCTGCCTGTTGTCAGACAGGTCGCTAAACAGGTTGGTTTACTTAAGGAACCTTAGGTCGCGTTTTGAATCCGCAGATTACACAGATTATGCATATTGCATAGTCAAAGAATGCAAGCAGCTGCGACAATCTGCGGATAAAGGATGTCGGTCAGGCAGTCCAGTGCAACGACGGGGTTGGTAGGCGTGGGCTTGGCCGTACTTTAGGATCCCCACGCTTGTGAGTCGGCTGGAGCCCACTTCGGCACCGGCAAGCCGGCACTACCGGGTTTCGCCCTCACTCCCAACCCCATTTCCCAAGGGAGAGGGGAAACTGCACCAGCAAGCCGGCGCCTACAGCCATGACCTCTCTGCCGCCAGGCAGAGGGGCTACTGTTGCAGCGGGTGCCGACTGGAAATTGAAAATTATACGCACTCGCCCTGGCCTTGCGACCTGGCAAGCGATCGCCGGCTTAGGTTACGAAAAGTCACACGGAGCCCCCATTCCAGTGATAAATACAGCGCCTTCCCCGGACCCTAAGCCCCTGGATCTCGACGACTTGATAGCCCGTATTCGGGAGGAGACCCGGAAACAGGACCAGGCCCCCACATACGGTGCTGATCCGCAGCAACCAGGTCTTGAATCTCCCTTTCCGCAGGAGCCGGCATCCTATTTCGGCTTGTTTGCACAAAAACAGGAGCCGGTATCCTATTTCGGCTCGTTTGCACAAAAAGAGGCCTATCGACTCCGTGATTTTCTCGCCGTTCCGGAAGCGAATTTCCTTGCCTATGCCTATCAGGCGATCCTGAAACGGACACCTAACGAAGCGGATTATCGATTCTACCGGACGGGCCTCTATGCTGGTGGAAATCGGGCCTTTGTGTTGGCGAGTATCCTCTGGTCCGAAGAAGCGAAACGGCATCGGGTGCGGGTACGTGGGTTGCGGTGGACTGCTCTGTTCAAGCCGCTACCTGGAAAGCGCCTGTTGAAACCTGTGCTGGGGGCCTGGGAAAGGCTCATCTGCGCCTTCGACCCTGGCCTCGACCTCGTCGTTGAGCTGAATGAGCTACGTCGGAGGTTAGAGGAATTTCACCAGGACCTATACCAGAACCTGCACCAGGCGTTGCAGGAGCGCGATTGCTACAGCATGCAGTTCAAACGCCGGCTCGAGCACTTACAGCACCAGGCATGCCAGACCGCTTCCCGCCTCGATGCCGTTGCTTCCCAGACGTGCGCTGGCGTTGCGGATAGGGGCGGGGCAAGTGTGGCCGAGGATCTCGGATCCCCGACACAAGTGGCGCCATCTGAGGTACCGGAACAAACGCCGGAACGGGCACCCTAGGGGGCGTTCTCAATTGAGCTGAATCCTCATGAAAATCAAGCATATCAGGCCCATGCAGCAGCGGCTACGAGTTTCCGAAACACTCCGCGGCGCGGAGCTTCTGCGTTCCCACGCGGCGCGTGGGAACGAGAGAAACCATCTGAGATACCGGAGCCGGAACCGACACAGCGGGATCTTGCCCGCGAAGCGGCTACACCAGGGGCTCCCGGCGGTGGGTCGGGCCACGACATCAAAATCCGCAAATCGGACCTGATAGCATGAAGATTCTGGTAACCGCCAATATTGTGCCCTTCATGCCGGGGGGAGCCGATTACCACATTGAGGGTCTGACAGCGGCCTTGCGCCGGCACGGTCACGACGTGGTGTGCCTGCGGTTTCCGTTCCGGTTCTCGCCGCCCGCGGCCATCTCCACGTTGATGGATTTCTGTGCGGATTATGACCTCAGGGAGCCGAACGGGGTGCGGATCGATAAGGTCATCAGCCTGCAGTTTCCCGGTTACGGGGTGCTCCACGACGACCATGTCCTGTGGCTTATGCACCAGCACCGCGCCGCTTATGAGCTCTATGACGAGACCCGGGCGACCCCGGACGAGCGGCGGCTGCGTGACCGCATCCGGGTCTTCGACGACCGGATGATCGGTCGCATCAGGCACCGTTTCGCCAATTCAGTCCGCATCGCGGAGCGTCTCCGCCACTTCAACGGGCTCGACGTGGAGCCCCTTTATCACCCGCCGTACAACGCCGATCGCTTCTTCTGTAAGCCGGCTTACGGTTATATCTTCTTCCCTTCCCGTCTGGAGACGCTGAAACGCCAGGATTTGCTCATCGAGGCCGCGCGCATGACCCGGAGCCCGGTCGGCTTTCTGATCGCCGGCGCCGGCGGTCATCAGTCACGTTACCAACACCTGATCGAGACCTACGGGCTGGGGCACAAGGTACGCCTACTCGGACCCATCAGCGAGAAGGAGAAGCTGGTCTACTATGCCCGCTGCCACGCCGTCTTCTTCGGTCCGCACGAAGAAGATTACGGCTATGTCACCTTGGAGGCCATGCTCTCCGCGAAGCCGGTGATCACCTGCACGGATTCGGGGGGACCACTCGAGCTCGTCGAGCATGAGCGCACCGGTTTGATTGTCGATCCGGAGCCCACCGCCGTGGCGGCCGCAATCGACCGCTTGTACCAAGATAGCGCACTAGCGGTCGAGCTGGGGCGGGCCGGGCGCCGGCGTTACCGGGAGCTGGAGATCAGCTGGGATCGGGTCGTCGCGCGGTTGCTCGGACCCACCGCTGGGACCTGAGGCGGGACTGGTGCGAATCGCAATCGTCGCCCCGAGTGGGGTGCCCTTTCTCGTCGGCGGCGCCGAGAAGTTGTGGTGGGGGCTCTTGCACGCCCTCAACCAGCACACGCCACACCACGCGGAGCTGATCAAGCTGCCGAGTCCCGAACAAGGCTTCTGGGAGCTTATGACGAGCTACCGCAGCTTCAGCCGACTGGATCTGGCCCACTTCGATCTGGTTATCAGCACCAAGTACCCGGCCTGGATGGTGGCGCACCCCAACCACTACTGCTACCTCCAACACAAGCTCAGGGGCCTCTACGATACCTACCAGCTGACGGGATTGCCGACCGTGCTCGGAGAGATACCGGCGCCCCTGCAGCCACTCGTGCACGCCATGAATACCTCGCGCCGTGACCGCACGGAGCTCGAGCCCTTTTTCGAGCTGCTGTTCGGCCTGCGCGACGACCCGTCACTCTCCCCCGACAGCTTCGCGTTCCCCGGTCCACTGACCCGGCGCATCGTCCACTTCCTGGACCACATCGCACTGGCCCCCACCGCGATCCGCCGTTACCTGGCGATCTCGCGCAATGTCGCCGGGCGCGAAGACTACTTCCCACCCGGTGCTCAGGTCACGGTCGTCCACCATCCGTCGGACCTGCCGCACTTCGAGACCGGGGGCTATAATTATTTGTTTACCGCGAGCCGCTTGGATCACCCCAAGCGCCTAGACTTGCTCGTCCGTGCCTTCCGACAGGTCCGGGGCGAAATCGAGTTCCGCATCGCCGGTACCGGCCCCCAGGCCCAAGCCTTACAGGTATTGGCCGCAAAGGACCCGCGGATTCGCTTCCTCGGCCACATCAGTGACCAGGAATTGACCCGACTCTACGCCAACGCCCTCTTTGTCCCTTTCGTGCCCTACGATGAGGACTACGGCCTGGTGACCATCGAGGCCATGCAGTCCGGCAAGGCGGTGCTGACCACCACGGACGCAGGGGGTGTCAACGAATTCGTCGAGCACGGGGTCACGGGGCTCTGTGTGGCCCCGGAGGTACCGGCCTTGGCTGCGGCCATGCAGCACATGCTCGCCGACCGCTCGGAAACCATGCGGATGGGTGGGCGGGCGCAACAGCGAGTGAGCGGGCTCGACTGGCCGTCGACAGTGGCGCAGATACTGGGCGAACCGCAAGGGCACGGAGCGGTGAGCACCGGACGACGCAGACTCGTGGTCGCCGTCGATTTTCCCGTATACCCGCCCCGAGGTGGGGGCCAAAGCCGGATCTTTCACCTCTACCGGGCGCTGGCGCGGCGGGTCGAGGTCACCCTGATAACCCTCTGCGACGACGCGAGTATCGCAGGAGCGCTGGACCTTGCACCCGGACTCCGGGAGATCCGGGTAGCCAAGTCCCCCGCCCACCTCGAAATGAGCCAGGCCCTGAACCGAAAGCTCGCCGCTTCAGTGGGCGATATCGCCTCGCTGCTGCATTACGGCCTCACCCCGGCGTACCTCGAGCACCTGGCGCGCGCCACGATCTGCTGTGATCTGGTCATCGCCTCGCACCCCTATCTCTACCCCGCCATCGCCGAGGTCTATGTTGGACCCCTCTGGTACGAGGCCCACAATGTCGAGTACGACATGAAGCGGGCAATCCTCGCCGCCAGTGCCGAGGCGGCTTTTTATTTGGAACGGGTGCGGGAAGCGGAGGCGTCCCTGTGCGCCCGGGCCGAGCGCATTATGGTGTGCTCGCAACCGGACGCCCACCGTCTGCAAGCGCTCTATGGTTGTGTCCGGTCACAGGCCATATTGGTCCCGAACGGTGTGGATGCCCGCGCCGTCCGCTTCGTAACCCGCGCAGAGCGCCGCTCCAATCAATGTGACCTCGGTCTCGACCGCCACCTCAGCGTGCTGTTCGTCGGTAGTGGTCACCGACCCAACATCGAGGCATTGGGATACCTGAAGCGGATCGCCCACGACTGTCCCGAAGCGGATTTTCTCACCGTCGGGAGCGTCTCCGGGTACACCGCGATCGAGTCGCAGGCCAACAACCTCTACCCGCTCGGCATCCTGGACGACGCCGAGCTGACGGTCGTCACCGAAGCGGTCGATCTGGCCGTCAACCCGATTACCACCGGCTCCGGCACCAACCTCAAGATGCTCCAGTACGCAGCCGCGGGTATCCCCATACTCACCACCGAGTTCGGCAACCGGGGGCTGGAGTTGCGCCCGGGAGAACACCTGTGGCAGGCGCCGATTAGCGATTTCCCGGCGGCCATTCGACGCCTGAGGGAAAGACTCAAGAGCGAGCGGAAGGACGAGCAGATCGAGGCCACCGTGCGGCGAGCCCGAGAACTGGTAGAGAACCGCTACGACTGGCAGATGATTGCGGACGGAATTGACACCTCAGCCCGCGGCAATGCGCGGGAAATCGCTTTTCTTGAAGATTGAGTGCACATTACAGCCGTACTCTCGTCTCAAGTTCTCGACACCGCCGGCCTCGCGGTCCACCAAGGCGAGGATCCCGACAATCTCGTAGCCGCCCTTAAGCAACTGCTCGCACGCCTTTGCTGTGGAGCCGCCGGTCGTTATCACATCATCGACCACGACGATCCTGGTGCCCCGCGGCATTTCGTTCTCGATGTGGCTGCGCGTGCCATGCTGCTTGGGTTCCTTCCGCACAATCGAACCGTTGATGGTCGGATGGCCTATCTGATGGGCGCGCATGACGACAGCTGCCACCATGAAATCGGCCCCGAGGGTGAGGCCGCCGATTGCCGACGGACGCTCGGGGAATTTGTCGATTTCCTCCAGGAGGACATCCGCGAGCAGTGCCAATCCCTCCCCGTTCAGCGTGATTTTCTTGCAATCGAAGTAGAAGGAAGAAGAAAGCCCCGCACTTAGCGTCATATCCTGCCCGATAATCAGGGATTTCTCATCGACAATCTGCCGTAGCCGGTCCCGATTCGCCTGCATTATGTTCTCCAGCTGTATTCTCTACATTAAAAAACCGGAAGCTCAATAGGATACATCAGGCTTGGATAGTGGTTAATGCTTACTAACCGTATCGAAACTAAAGCCAGAGGAAGGCTTTTACGACACCCTCCGGGAGGGAGAAGGGCTGTTTGTGCCTATGGGAACATTCGGGTTGCTTGCTTCCGGTTTCGGGCGCAGCCGTCGGAGTCGCTCCATCATGCCAAGACTTAACTCTCACTTGAAAAATTACCACTACCTAGATTATTTCATTTTTAATCTGTAGAAATCTGCGGATCAAAACAGTTTCAGCGGGCAAACAGGTCTGCCACGGCCATGTTTTCGGTAAGATTGATACGCATTCGCCCTACCATTCAAGTAGCAACCTGCGCAAGTGTGTCTGAGCCATGGAAAACTATCAGCCGAACCCCGATCTCCTCGCCGGGCGCGTCGCCCTTGTGACCGGGGCCGCGGAAGGCATCGGGCATGCCGTTGCCACGGCCTGCGCCCGGTACGGCGCGACCCTTGTCCTGTCAGACCGGGAGCAGCGTGACCTGGAGCCCCTCTACGACGAGCTGGAGGCCGGCGGTGCACCGCAACCGGCCATCCTGCCCTTGGACCTGGAGCGAGTGGACGATAAGGGCCTGCAGGGGGCCGTGGGGCTGATCGATGGGGAGCTCGGGCGCCTGGACGGACTCGTCCACTGCGCCGCCTTCGCCCCTTTCCTGAGCCGGATCGACGACTATGACGCCACCGAGTGGGAGCGCGTACTGCGCATCAATCTCACCGCCCCCTTCCTGCTCACCCAGGCCTGCCTGCCCTTGCTGCGCGCCGCGGACGACGCCTCGGTAATCTTTACCCTCGACCGGATCGGACGCCGGGGCGCGGCCTACTGGGGCGCTTACTGCGCGGCCAAGTTCGGGATCGAGGGCCTCATGCAGACCCTGGCCGAGGAGACGCGGGACAGCAGCAACATTCGGGTCAACGGCATCGACCCAGGGATCGTCCGCACCGGACTGCGCGCCCGACTCTACCCCGGAGAAGACCCGAGCCGCCTACCGGGTGCGGAGACGGTGACGGGGAGCTACCTGTATCTGCTCGGCCCGGATGCGGTGGGCGTTACCGGCCAGCGCCTATCCCTCTGATGCTACTTTGCCACATTTCAGCCCGGCTCTTTATGGTCTCCGGACTGCTTTGGAGTGCGCCGGCAAAGCGGCGCGGCCGCATCGAACCTCAGCCACGGGGGATACCAGCGGCGTTCGCCGGGAATCCGGGCACTCAGGTTCCACCTGCGCCGCGGCGACGGCGCTTTCCCCTGACCGCAACACCTTTGATGCGTGGTCCAATCCAAAGCGGCGGCAGGATTGTGCCACTTGGCCGACCCCCACTTATGCCTGGCACTGTAGATTCCGGTAAGCATCGGGGTCAGGTTGCCGCCGCACTCCAAAACGTCCGGCGGTACCCTTCCACTATCGTTGGCAGTCTGGAATCCATAAAGAGCCATTTTTAAATGGTTAGCGTAGAGCGGTTCATTAACCACACCCCATTTCTTTATTTGATCCCCTCTCCCCGGCCCCCTCGCTGCGCTCGGGGCAGGCTCTCTCCGGCGGAAGGGTGTCGTAAAAGCCCCTCTCCTGCCGGGAGAGAGGTTGAGGAGAGGGGGTCAAAGGAGCGAAGATCGGTGCCTTTTGCGACACCCTCGGAGGGAGAGGGAGTGCAGCTTGTGGCGTGCCCGACAGACTGCTCGTGGCGATGTTTCCATTTAAACCTTAACCACTACCCTTCGGCTTTCTCAATGGCAACCAAGATGGGGGTTCGTCCACCACCACGACCGGCTTTACCGGTCTTGTTCGCACCCAGGTAGGCATCGTCGACCTCGATCAAGTCGGTGAGTCGATAGCGGCTGTCGCGCTGGCCCATGGCGACCCGCAAGCGGTGTCACATGGCGACCCGCAAGCGGTGTCACATGGAGTCGGCCGTGCGCCACTGGACGTCGATGAGCTGGGACAGACGCAAGGCCGAAATTCCACCCGTGTCGGTGCCAACCCAGTACAGAGCCCAGAACCATTTGGTCAGGGGCACATGGCTGCCGTGGAAGAGGGTCCCGGCGGTGAGGGAGGTCTGATGGGAGCAGCGAGCACATTCATAATGCCGCCGCGTGCTGCAATACCAACCGTGGTCATGTCCGCACTGTGGGCAGCGAAAGCCATCGGGCCAGCACAAGCTGGCAAGTTCCGCCGCACAGGCTTCGGACAAATCAGGAATTCTCATCGGTGTCCACTGCTGCACCGATGCACCGATCAGGGGAACGAATCAGGTATCGTCGTCGGTGTCTGCCGCCTTGGACGCTTCCTGGTCGGCTGCGGCCTGGTCCTGCTGTTGGGCCTGCTCTGCCATGAAGGCGGCATTGACGCGATCGCGCAGCTCCTTTCCGGGTTTGAAGTGGGGAACATGCTTTCCCGCCAAAGCAACGGGACCACCCGTCTTGGGATTACGACCGATGCGCGGCGGGCGGTAGTGCAGGCAGAAGCTGCCGAAGCCGCGGATCTCGATGCGTCCACCGGCAGCGAGGGTACTGCTCATCTGCTCCAGGATGCAGCGGACAGTCAGTTCCACATCTCGGTAGACCAGGTGATGCGCTTGCTCATCCGCGAGCAGCTCAATCAGCTCCGATTTTGTCATCACGCTCGTTTCCGCAGACAAGATTCATACCCGGTAGTGGATAAATTCTAAATGCTGAAGTCTGCCAACCCCTCCCTCGTCATTCCGGCAGGGATTGCCGGAATCCAGGGCCAGGGATGGCAAAACGGTGGAGTTCAAAGCATTAGGTCGCATTTAAATTTAACCACTACCCAATACCCGGCACGCACGGGCCGTCCGTTCAGGAGAGGATTCAATCTTTCTGATCTTCTTCCATCTGTTGTTTGAGGATGTCGCCCAGGGTGGCGGTACCGGCCTGCGCATCACGGGCATACCCCTTGATGGCGGCGCTCTCCTCATCCATATCCTTGGCCTTGATGGACAACGAAAGGGTGCGATTCTTGCGATCCACACCGACAAACTTGGCCTCGATCTCGTCGTCGACCTTGAGCACCGCGCGGGCATCCTCGACCCGGTCGCGGGATATCTCGGAGGCGCGCAAATAGCCCTCGACGCCGTCGGCCAGGACCACGGTCGCGCCCTTGGCGTCCACCTCCTTGATGGTTCCGGTGACAACGCTGCCCTTCTCGTTGAGGGCGACGAAGGAGGAAAAGGGATCCTTATCGAGCTGCTTTACCCCCAGGGAGATACGCTCGCGCTCGGGATCGACCGAGAGCACCACGGCCTCGAGCTCATCGCCTTTCTGGTAACGGCGCAGGGACTGCTCGCCGGACTCATCCCAGGAGATATCCGACAGGTGCACCAGGCCATCGATGCCCCCATCGAGGCCGATGAAGATACCGAAGTCCGTGATGGACTTGATCTTGCCGCTGATGTGATCGCCCTTCTTGTAGTTAGCGGCAAACTCATCCCAGGGGTTTATCCGACATTGCTTGATGCCGAGGGAGATGCGACGACGTTCCTCGTCGATGTCGAGTACCATCACTTCCACCTCGTCACCCAGGGTGACGACCTTGCTGGGGTGGATGTTCTTGTTGGTCCAGTCCATCTCGGAGACATGGACCAGCCCCTCGACACCCTCCTCGATCTCTACGAAGCAGCCGTAATCAGCGGTATTGGTGACCTTACCGAAGACCCGGGTACCCTCGGGGTAACGCCGGGAGATATTGACCCAGGGATCCTCGCCCATCTGCTTGAGACCCAGGGAGACCCGCTGGCGCTCGCGGTCGAACTTGAGCACCTTGACCGTGACCTCGTCGCCGATTTCGACCACCTCCGAGGGGTGCTTGACCCGCCGCCAGGCCATGTCCGTGATATGCAGCAGACCGTCGATGCCCCCCAGGTCGAGAAAGGCGCCGTAGTCCGTCAGGTTCTTCACGACGCCCTTGATTGCTATGCCCTCTTCCAGCCTTTCGAGCAGGGCCTCACGCTCGGCGCTGTACTCCTCTTCTACCACGGCACGGCGGGACACCACCACATTGTTGCGCTTGCGGTCCAGCTTGATGATCTTGAACTCCAGCTCTTTGCCTTCCAGATAACTGGTATCGCGTACCGGACGCACGTCCACGAGCGAGCCGGGGAGAAAGGCGCGGACGCTGCCGAGATCGACCGTGAACCCTCCCTTGACCTTGCCGCTGATAAGGCCCTTGACGGTGTCCGCCGCCTCGAAGGCATTTTCCAGGAACTCCCAGGCGGCATGGCGTTTCGCCTTGTCTCGCGACAGACGCGTAGCGCCGGAGCCGTCCTCGACCGCGTCGAGGGCGACCTGTATCTGGTCGCCGACCGCAACCTCCAGGTCACCCTCGGCATCGAAGAATTGGTTCCTGGGGATGACACCTTCCGACTTCAGGCCAGCGTTGACGATCACCGTATCGGGGGTGATATCCACCACCGTACCGGTGACGATGGTGCCGGGCTGCAGCTGGGTAGCGGAGAGACTCTCTTCGAGGAGTTCGGCAAAGCTTTCGGTCATGGGTTCAAGGTATCCTGACGCAGGCGTCGTCTTGTCCCTTCCGGGCAAGGGCTTGGGTTGAACTTAGGGCCCGTCGCCGCGCGGCGGACCAGCTAGGAAGGGTCAGCCGGCTAGGTCGGCACGGCCACCCGCAACTTAAGAGCCTGTCTGGCATACGGCTGTTCTCCTGCGGATTTGAGGAGGTGCGGAATCGAGGCGGCCGATCGGAGTTCCCGCTCGATTTCGTTAAATAGGCTTAAGCTTTCGCCCCAATCGAGCGGAAAATCCTCATCTTTGTGCCCCTCGATTCCTCGCTACGAACGCGTAACCCAGACAGGCTCTGAAACGATCGGCGAAAAACGGTATACCGGACGCTAATCGGTCGCATCCGGGAAGACGCGCTTCACGGCTTCCAGGACCCGGACCAGCACCTCCGCGATCGTCATGGCGGTGGTATCCACCACCAGTGCCCCAAGGGGCGGTTTCAGCGGCGCCGCGGAACGACTAGCATCACGCTCGTCACGTTCGCGAATCTCCCTGACAAGCGGAGAAAGGCTAACATCCAACCCCTTTTGTCTCAACTGTTTATAACGACGTTCGGCCCGTTCTTCGGTACTCGCCGTCAGGAAGAGCTTCAGGGGCGCGTCCGGAAAGACCACGCTTCCCATGTCACGTCCGTCGGCCACCAGACCGGGCAAGCTCGCCGCCTCTCGTTGCCGGGCGAGCAGCCGCTCGCGCACGGGGCCGTGGACGGCTATCCGGGAAGCGGCGTTGCCCACCGCTTGGGTACGGATGGCCTCGGATACGTCCTCGCCATCCAGCAAGACCCGCCGATCCCGGAATTCCACCTGCATGGTCGAGGCCAAGGCCGCCAGCGCCGCCACCGCGTCCGGATCGAGCCCCCGGCGTTGCGCGGCCAAACCGAGTGTCCGGTAGAGGGCGCCGCTGTCCAGGCAGTGCCAACCCAGCCGTCGGGCCAGAAGCTCAGCGATGGTGCCCTTGCCGGTCCCCGATGGACCATCGATGGTGACGATGGGGATCATGCCCGCCTTTCCTCGATGCCCAGTCCAACCCCGGCGGCCAGAGCCGCAAAGCCCGGGAAGGAGGTATTCACATGGGCGCAGTCCCGGACCTCGATCGGGGCCCCGGCCCGCAGGGCCGCGATGGCGAACGCCATAGCGACCCGGTGGTCGCCGCCGCTGTCCACCCGGCCACCGCCATAGCCGCCGCCGCGGATCCTGATGCCGTCGGCGCGGGGCTCGACCGCCACCCCGAGGGCCGCCAGACCCTCCGCCATGACCCGAATCCGGTCGCTCTCCTTGACCCGCAGCTCCTCCGCGCCGGTCAGCAAGGTCTCGCCCCGGGCACAGGCGGCGGCGATGAACAGGGCCGGAAACTCGTCGATCGCCAACGGCACCTGGTCGCGCGGAATCACAATGCCCTGCAACGGGGCCGCGCGTACCCGCACATCCGCCACCGGCTCACCACCGGCATTCCGCGGATTGGTGAGCCGGATATCCGCGCCCATGGCGCGCAGGATGTTCAGCACCCCGATCCGGGTCGGATTCACGCCTACATGCTCCAGCGTCAGGTCCGAGCCGGGGGCGATGCTCGCCCCCACCAGAAAGAAAGCGGCGGAGGAGATATCCCCCGGGATATCGAGACGGCAGGCGGACAGCCGTCCGCCCCCCGTGATGCAGATCCGCGACCCGGCACGACGGACCGGATGGCCGAAGGCCGCGAGCATCCGCTCGGTGTGGTCCCGGGTCAGTGTCGGCTCCGTGACGCAGGTCTCGCCCTTGGCATAGAGCCCGGCCAGCAGCAGACAGGATTTCACCTGGGCGCTGGCCACGGGCGGCGCGTAGCTGATCGGACGCAGCCCAGCGACCGGCGCGATCTGCAGCGGCGCAGTGCCCGGATCCGTGGTCTCGATCCGGGCGCCCATCCGCTCCAGGGGCTCCGTAACCCGCCGCATCGGCCGCTTGCTCAAGGAGGGATCACCCACCAGCGTCGTCGCAAACCGCTGCCCGGCCAGCAACCCGGCGAGCAATCGCATGGAGGTGCCGGAGTTGCCGAGATCCAGATCCGAACGCGGGGCGCGCAGACCCCTAAGCCCAACCCCCGCGATGCGCACGCGCCCAACCTCCGGCCCCTCGATAGGGACCCCCATGGCGCGGAAGGCACCGAGGGTCGCCAGGTTATCCGCACCTTCCAGAAAACCGGAGATCCGGGTTACCCCATCGGCGATGGCGCCGAGCATGACGGCCCGGTGGGAGATCGACTTGTCTCCGGGCACCCGGAGACGCCCGCGCAGCCTGCCGCCGGGCCTTACCTGGAAGCCTAGATCCGAAGCCGTGCTCAAGCTGCCTGTCCGCCCGGAGATCCTATGGGTCGCAATCGATCGAAGACAACGCGGTTCAGCCACCCCCCAGGGGTATAAACACGCGGCCCCCTAATTCTTCAAGTATTGGATTATACTCGAATGTGACTGCGGTTTTTGACTGCGGCACGGTTGGACCCAGAGCTACCAAATGATAATCACTGCTGAAACATATCCTTTGGGTAATGGTTCAGAGCCTCCTGTTGTTGCCAGCCATGGCACCTGGATTCCGGCACCCCCTACCGGAAAGACACAGTGAGGCCTATGCGTGGAGACAGTCCTATGGCAACCAAGCTCATTGAAGGCCAGGTCCGAGATCTAGGCGGATTTTCTCTGCGTCGGGTGCTGCCGGCTCCGGACTATCGCGCCGTGGGACCCTTTGTTTTCTTCGACCATTTTGGTCCCCAGACCTTCGGCCCCGGGCAAAATCTGGACGTGCGTCCTCACCCCCACATCGGACTTGCGACGGTCACCTACCTCCTGCAGGGGAACATCGATCATCGCGACAGCCTGGGCTTTCACCAAACCATCACCCCCGGAGCCATCAACTGGATGACCGCGGGCAAGGGAATCGTGCATTCGGAACGCACTCCCACTGAACTTCGCAAGCGGGAAAAGAGGATACATGGCATTCAGCTGTGGGTCGCTTTACCCGAGGAAAACGAAGAGGACGAGCCCGCCTTTTTTCGTCACCCCCAAGACTCCATACCGATCGTAGCCCGCAAGGGGGTCACACTCAGAGTGCTCGTCGGCAGTGCATTCGGAGCAGAATCGCCTGTGGAGATCTATTCTCCGATGTTTTATGTCGACGCTTCCCTGGAATCCGGTGCAACGCTGCAGCTCGAAAAAGCCTACAGCGAACGCGCACTTTTTTTACTGACGGGAAGTGTCTCGGTCGGGGAGCAGGTGCTTGCCGAGCCTCGCATGCTGGTCTTCGAAAAGGATGGCGACCTTGTGATTAGGACGGACCTTGGGGCACGCTTCGTCCTACTCGGTGGAGAGCCCTTGGGGCCGCGTACCCTGTTTTGGAATTTTGTTTCCAGCAATCCCGAGCGCATTGCGCAAGCAAAGCGTGACTGGACCGAGCGCAAGTTTCCCCTGATCCCCGGCGACGAAGAAGAGCGCGCCGCAATACCCGGCGAGTGATCCTCATCCTGCACAGCTGCCAAATCCCAAATCAACGCCGCCTATGATCAACATCCACCGCATCCTCACGATTCCTACCGACCCCGGTGTCGCCCTGCACGACATCACGCCACAGATCCGTAGCCTGGTTGCAGATAGCGGCATGGTCTGCGGATTTCTGACTGTGACCTCCCGTCACACCACGACGGCCATCACCATCAACGAGCATGAGGAACGGCTGCTGGAGGACATCAGGCGCTTCTTCACGCGCCTAGTCCCGCCGGGGGAGGCCTATCTGCACAACGACATCGAGCTGCGGGATTGCCCACTCGACGAGCCGGAGAATGCCCATTCCCATCTCCTGGCGATGTTGGTCGGGAGTTCGGAGGTCATCCCGATCGTTGCCGGGGATCTGGATCTCGGTGACTGGCAATCCGTCATGCTGGTGGAGCTGGACGGACCACGGGAGCGGACGGTTGGCTTGCGGCTGTTTGGGGAGTGAGCGACAATGGAAATGCCCCTGAGGCTGCGCATCCTGGTTGCACAACTGAATTTGCTCGTCGGTGACGTCGACGGCAATCGGGATCAGGTGATTGCGGCGGCAAATGCCGCACGGAACGGGCAGAAAGCGGACCTGCTGGTATTCCCGGAGCTGACCCTGACCGGTTATCCGCCGGAGGACTTGCTCCTGCGCCCCGAGCTCACCGAGCGTACCCAGGCGGCATTGAGGCGGATCGCTGCCGAGACGCGGGGGATGGCGCTGATCTTGGGCTACCCCAAGGCGGCGCTGGGGGGCCTGTTCAATGTGGCGGGCCTGGTAAGCGACGGTCAGGTCATCGCCGAGTATGCGAAACAGCTTCTGCCGAACTACAGGGTCTTCGACGAAAAACGCTACTTCCAGCCCGGAAACGGCCCCGGCATCCTGGAATTCAAGGGGACACGCATCGCCCTTACGGTATGCGAGGATATCTGGGAGGAGGGCCCGACGCGCCAGGCCACGGCGGCCGGTGCCGAGCTGCTGATCAATATCAATGCCTCGCCCTATCACCTCGACAAGGCCCCGGAGCGTGAGGCTTTGGTCCGGCTCCGGGCGCAGGAGCACGGAATTCCGATCATCTACGCGAATCTGGTCGGGGGACAGGACGAGTTGGTGTTCGACGGCGGCTCCTTCGTGGTCGACGCAGCGGGGAATCTCACGCATCGGGCCCCCTATTTCGAGGCGGCATCCCTGGTCGTGGATATGGATCTCGAGCACCGGCCACGCCCGTTGCCGGGCGCCGTGGCACCCGTGCTCGAACGGGAGGAGGCCATCTATCGCGCCCTGGTGCTCGGGGTGCGGGATTACGTCCGCAAGAACGGCTTCGCCGGGGCCGTGCTGGGTCTGTCGGGAGGGATCGACTCGGCCCTGACGCTGGCGGTAGCGACGGATGCCTTGGGTCCGGAGCTGGTGGAGGTGGTACTCATGCCGTCGCGTTACACCGCCGACATGAGCCTGGATGACGCGCTGGAACAGGCGCGAATCCTAGGTGTAAAGGCCAGCATCCTCTCCATCGAGCCGGCCTTCAAGGCCTTCCTCGGCATGCTGGCAGACCAGCTCCCAGACCGGGATGCCGGCGTCACCGAGGAGAATATCCAGGCCCGCTGCCGGGGCATTATCCTCATGGCCATCAGCAACCAGCAGGGCAAGATGCTCTTGACCACCGGTAACAAGAGCGAGATGGCGGTAGGCTATGCGACCCTCTACGGAGATATGGCGGGGGGGTTCGCGCCCCTCAAGGATCTGTCCAAGACCCTGGTCTATCGTTTGGCACGCTACCGTAATCGGCGCTCGCGGGTCATTCCGGAGCGGGTGCTGACACGTCCGCCCTCCGCCGAGCTGCGACCGGATCAGACCGACCAGGACAGCCTGCCGGATTATGATCTGCTCGACGAGATCCTCAAACGCTACATCGAGGACGACCAGAGTGTCGCCGCAATCGTGGCGGCAGGCTATCCGGAGGCGGAGGTGCGACGGGTGGCGCGCCTGGTGGACCGCAATGAGTACAAACGCCGCCAGGCACCGCCCGGGGTGCGTATAACCCGCCGGGCCTTCGGCCGCGACCGGCGCTATCCCATCACCAGCGGTTTCTGAACCAGCTACCAGTCGCCGGCTATCAGCTACCAGCCACTAATCGCCAGCTTCCCGGATCCGCAGATTGCTTTGTTTTTCATCTGCGGAAATCCGCGTAATCTGCAGACTCAAAACACCTAGGGGCGTCCCCCTGTGGTTGCCCGATCCGAGGGTCAGGCACAGGGGCGGGCAGGCACAGGGGCCTGCCCCTACCCTCTCACTCGTAGTTGGGCACAGCCCGTAGATGCGGTGAGCGCCGGGCGCGAACCGCATCGATGATGTGGTGGGCGCAGCGAATATCCTGCGCGCCGGAACCGCACCGCCGGAATCGGATTGAGCAAGATTGAGTATGGGAAAATCGATGCGGTCCCTGGGCTGGTTCCTTCCCGCCCCTGACCGGCGTCGAATACCCCGAGATGGAAAAGGAATCGGCCAATGCTCTGCGTTCTCTGTGTCCTCTGTGTCCTCTGTGGTTCAAATTTCACCGACTGGCAGCTGACGCCACCCTTTTTGCGACACCCTCGCCGGGAGAGGGGTCAAAGGGCGAGAGGGGGGCAAAGGGTGAAGATCGGTGCCTTGTGCGACACCCTCTTCAACCCGGCAGCTTGCGTTGCAGCTCCGCGTCCTTGGCCTGTACCGCACGGGCGTTCTCCTCCCGTTCCAACCGTATCCGCTCGGCCAGATCGGCATCGCCCAGGGCCAGGATCTGGGCCGCCAGATAGCCCGCGTTCTTGGCCCCGGCCTTGCCGATGGCTACGGTGGCCACGGGGATACCCCCCGGCATCTGCACCGTGGACAGTAGCGAGTCCACCCCCTTCAAAGGTCCGGCATCCAAGGGGATACCGATCACTGGCTTGAGGGTGAGTCCGGCGACGGTCCCGGCCAGATGGGCCGCCAGGCCGGCCGCCGCGATGAAGAGGGCGCAGCCACGGCCTTCCGCGTCCTTCACATAGGCATGGGTGGCGGCCGGCGTGCGATGGGCGGAGGTAATCTTCACCTCATGCGGAATCTCCAGCTTGGACAGCACATCCAAGGTGGCCTGGACGGTGGGCAGATCGGAATCGGATCCCATCAGGACCGCAACGAACGGGGTAGTCACATCGAATCTCCTCGGGTTGGTTGTCTATACCCTATTTCAACGCGCCTTAGAGGCTGTCTAAAAACTAACCTATTGATTTTCTACTGGCATTGATTTTCGGCTGGCTCCCCACGCTCCAGCGTGGGAGCAGATCCCGACGCTCCAGCGTCGATTAAGCGCCTGGTAGGCTAACAGCCAACGCCGATCAGCACGGAGAAGCTGCGTCCGCTGGAGCGGACAAGACGACGTTCCCACGCTGGAGCGTGGGAACGAGTGCGAGACCAAGGCACCTTGATTTTTTAGACAGCCTCTAAATTTCAGCGCCTTAGTCGCGCGGGAAGGACGCGGGCTGCTGCCTGCGGACTTGCCATCCCTGGCAGCCGGGTTCCGGCATGTCGGCTCCCGGCGTTGCCTGCCTGCCCGCTTGCCGGGGACCCTGGGACTTAAGTCGCCAGGATGGCAAGCCGGATCGGGTCTGCTCCTATGATTGGAAGCCTTATGGCACCCTTCGGATCAGGGACGATCCGATTACTTCTTCCCCTCCACCGATTCCGCATAGGCCTTGAACATCTTGTTCATCAGCTCGATGTGCTGCTCATCGGTCAACTGACCCTCGGTCGCGGCCTTGGACCAGAGTTCGGCATTGCTCATCTCACGATGGCAACCCATGCATAGACCCGTGCGCTCCATACCCATGCGCATTTCCTTGGTCAAGGCGCGGGACAGGGGCCAGTGGGTACCGACGGTCTGCACCTGCTGGCCGTCCTTGATGATGGTGGACCAGTCGTAGTCCAGGGCGGGGATCCCGGGGATCTGGATCTGGTAGCGGCCAGGGATCGGCTCGCCGTTCTTCTGGTCGATCAGGTCCTCGACGATGTCCTCGGGATAGCGGGCCTGGAAGACGCCGCCGGAGATCCCGTAGCCCATGGCCTTGGGGTTGTTGTGGCAGGACTCGCAGGTGCGGGCCTTGCGTTGGACCGAGTGGGGCTGTACCGGGGCCATATCGATGGCATCCGGCACCCGCGCCTGGCCGAGCGCCGCCTGCTCGTCCGGCGACTTACCGAGCTGGTTCAAAGCGACCACCTTGTTCTCCCGGTCGATGACGGTGTAGACGATCTGGCAGCCGGGCATCAACGGGGTCACACGGCCCTCGCCGTTGATGCCGAGCACCGGCTCCTCCCAGCGCAGATAGGAGCGCTTCTCGAAGACCTTGCCCGGCCGCTTGTGACCATGGGTGCCCAGGGGGGATTCGGCGGTCTGGCCGTCGTCGAACCGCTCGCTGCCGCCAGCGATCCAGTCCGTATCCTGGAACGGCTTGCCGTCCTGGTCCTTGCCGTAGTTGACCTGCACGTGGCAGCCGTAGCACTGGGGTACCCAGGAGGCATGGCAGGCGTAGCACTCCATGCTTTCGTTGTGCTTGGTCACCTTACTCATGGCGACCATGGCGTCCGGGCTCTTCCAACTGTTGTCTTCGGCCAACTGCTTCAGGAGCGGGACCTGGAAATCCAGACCGGTGGCGGAGTGCAGCACGACCTTTTTGCCGTCCTTCACCACATTGCCCAGGGGGTTGCCACGGGCGGAGAGCAGGTAGCCATCCTGCTTGTCATACTGGGTCGCGTAGGCTTGGGTCTCGGCGAGCAGTGTATCGCCCAGTCCCCGGGCCTCGGTGGCGAGCGTCTTGCCGAACTCCTCGGAGAAGCCCAGGGGCAGCTCCCACGGGAACGCCTGGGGGGTGCCGTGGCAGTCCTGGCACTCGATCTCGACCTGGGCCAGGGTAGTGCCGAAGATGTTGCCGTCACCATGTATATCGATGGTGGTGTGGCAATCCTGACACAGCATGCCGCCCTGGGGGTTCTCGGGTCGGCTCTGGTCGTACTGGTGGTGCAGGTCGTCGGCGATGAAGAGGTACTGCTTGGTGTGCAGCCTGGGCTGGGTCTTGCCCTGCTCGTTATAGGGCGAGCCGTAGGGGAACTCCATCAGGCCCTGATAGGTGACGCCGATCCGCTTGCCGCGGTTGTGGCAGGAGTTGCAGGTCTCCACGGGGATACCCGAATACACCATATCATCCCGCACCTTGACCTTGGCCTCACGGGTGCCCTGGATGCGGTGCACCAGCATGTGGCCCTGCTCTTCCTTGTCGATAGTCGGGTCGCCGCCCTCGTAATAGCCCTCGTTGCCGTAGGGGATGTGGCAGGCGGAGCAGCCCATACCACGGTAGTCACCGCGCTTTTCGCGTCCCTTGACGCCCACATGGCAGCGCTGGCACTGCTGGCGCTGATAGGTGAAGCCCGCCAGCTTGGGATCGGCCTCGATCTCCTCGACCGAAGGCAGGGGGATCTGATCGAGCTTGGTCGGTAGCTGATCCGGATGCTCCTCGATCAGCTTAGTCATGTAGGTCTTGTAGACCTGGGTGCCGACGGTCGGCGTTAGCCCGTCCGTGTCTTCGACGGCGTAGTTGCCCCAGGGGACCTTATAGTTCTGGACCTCCTCGACGCCCCAGGTGTGCAGATTGCCCTGGATCTTGCCGGCCTCGGTGTTCATCAGGGCGCGCTCCAATCGATAGGGATAGCCCTGGTGGCAACCGGACTGGCCGCAGGTGGCGTCGGCGATCCAGATGCTGCCCGGGTCCGGATAGAAGATCTTGGGACCCGTTTCCGACGCTTTCTCGGGCACGCCTCGGTGCGCCTCCGCGGCCGTCAGGCCCCGCGGGTTGCCGCCATGGCAGACCACGCAGCCCTCGGGATCGCCTTGGGGTCTGCCCAGGGCCTTGATGGCGGCCAGCATGGCGCTGGTCTCCTCACGGATCGATTCGATGCCCTCGTGACAACCCAGACAGCCCTTTTCCTTCGCGGTTTCCAATGTGATCTTGTCCGGAACAGCGGCCTGGAGGGGGCCTACCGCTCCGAGGGCCATAACCAGCGCAATCGAGATCAACCGCCTCATAACTTCCTCCTTGGTCCGGATGGGTGGGAGGTCGGATTCGTGACGAGAAGGCAATGGGGGCACGCCGCCGACCGCCCGTTACACATCCAATGATAATGCGTCGGCGGAAAAAAACCCTTGGGAAACGTAAAGAATTGCGCCAGGTCAGGAACTCTGACTCTTGGGCTTTGATTTTCTGAGAGGCTGTCAGAAAGGGCCGTAGGCCAGCGTAGGCGGTAGGCTGGGTTGAGGAACGAAACCCAGCGTTTAGGGGCCAGTTTAGTTTGCTTAAGTTTAGTCCCCCGACCCAGCCTACTGCTTTGAAATCAACATGTTAGTTTTTAGACAGCCTCCGAACCGGATCAAATCAGGCTAGGCGCAATCCGGCCGGTCGAGGACCGAGTAGATGCGCCCTAATCCGCTAATCGAACCGCAGCGTCCTAGAAGACGCAGCGGGTAGTCGTCAGTTGGTTGTTGGGGTTCGTCCCTCACCCCAACCTACGGGCTTTGCGCCTTCGTGGTTCAAACGCTTCCGCAGCCTCATTGCAGGTGCGGACCCATCTTTAGAAACACCGGGTTTCGTGCCTATAATGGAGGACTTGAATTTTTCAGGTCGAACCCCGCATCCTTGAGTTCAGAGTTCAGACCAAAATCGAGACCAGGAGACACTTGCCAATGAAAGACACGCGTAAGCTCGCCGCCGCGGTCATCACCGCCGGCGCTGCCTTCTTTACCCAGCCGGCATCCGCCTTTTTCGGCATGATGGATGATTTCTTCGGCGGCAACGATGATTACTACGACGGCTACGGCCCCTCTCGGTACGGTGGCCCCTACGGGTACGGCGGACCCTATGGTTGGGGCGGTGGTCCCTATGGTTGGGGCGGTGGTCCCTATGGTTGGGGCGGTGGTCCCTATGGCTGGGGTGCTCCTTATGGGTACGGCGGCCACTATGGCGTCCAACAGGCCCCGGCCCAATCCACCCCGGCACCGCCGCCCACTCCGGAATGAGCTTCGCGTGACCTCCGCGTAGGAATAGCGGCAGCCGGGGGCCGGTCCGATGCATGCCTTTCCTGTTCGCTGAGCGGCATCCGGGATACCAGGTATTTCATACGGACAGGAGGTGGTCATGGCGACTACCAGGATGATCCACGTCCAGGTGGAAGAGCAGGTCAGGAAACAGGCCTCCGACGCTCCGGAGACGATGGGATTGTCTATCTCCGATGCCGTGCGCGTCTTTTTGGCGCGGGTCGCTACGGAGCAGCGGATCCCGTTTGCGTTTCGGGTCCCGAACGCAGAAACACGGGCCACGATGCATGATCGCATGTCGGGTTACGGCGCGTCTCGCAAGTGTTTGCATCCTTCACCATCGAAAGACGCGCCTAACCCGACCTACAGGACTTAACTTAATGGCATTGGGTACTGACCTGGCCGTAGATCAACGAGCCTCGGTGCGTCGAACGCAACACGTCAAACTTGTCCCGACGCAGGAGGGATCTTTTCCCTCCGGACAACGCCAAACAATTCAGGATTGCTTTGCGTCCTTTGTACTTGTGCGGTTTTCCGGCACGGCACGCCTACTCCGAGCTGTGCAATATCTGCCCCTTCTCGTCTTCCACCGAGACCTTGATGGGAATGCCTTTGCGGATGCTGGCGCTCACGATGCAGAAGTCCTCGAACAGGTCCTTGCAGCGGTCGAAGCGCTTGGCGCCGGCCAACTCGTCATTGACGATCAGTCTGACTTCCATGCCGCCGATGCGCAGGCGGTTCTTCTCGGTTCGGACCATGATACAGGTGGCCTCGGTGCGTAGGCTGTTGGCAGGTGGCTCTTCCTTGGTCAGGCAGTAGAGCAGGCTGGCGCTCATGCAGTTGGCGGCGGCCGCGGCGAGCAAGCGGGATGCGTTGGGACCGGAGGCCTCGCCCAAGGGCGGCGGCTCGTCCAGGAGGAGGTCCGCGGCTTTTTTCCAGTCGAAGCGGACATTGA
Source organism: Candidatus Thiosymbion oneisti (assembly GCF_004359955.1). NCBI lineage: Bacteria > Pseudomonadati > Pseudomonadota > Gammaproteobacteria > Chromatiales > Chromatiaceae > Candidatus Thiosymbion > Candidatus Thiosymbion oneisti. The sequence continues at coordinate 61,248 of NZ_SMSC01000018.1, read as the reverse complement.
TTTCGTAGTTTTCCCGTTGCTCCAGGTGGATGGTGAAACGACCTTCTTCGGACATGGGACTTCCTCTCGTTGTTGAAGCTTGTGGGCTGTCTGGGTTCTATCGATTTTCACAAACGATAGCTTGTACCGAATCATCAGCCTGCGCAAGGCGTTGCCGCGAGAAGTGAGGGCCTATGCAAGTCGAATCTAAGCACGGTCGGGTGTTCGATCTGCCGTCCACCCAAGAAGAGGCCGAGATCCGCGCCGGGATTGCCGACGATCCGGCTGCCTACGAGTTACCGGATGAGACGCTCGAAACGCTCCGGCCCGTCAGCCGTCCAAAGGTGGCCGTAACCAAGCAGCCGGTGTCCATTCGACTGTCGCCGGAGGTGGTGGAGTATTTCAAATCTACCGGCAAGGGCTGGCAGACGCAGATGGACGCAGTGCTCATGGCATATGTCAATTCGCGGCGGTAGGTGTAGGATGGGCAAAGCGAGCGCTTGGCAAAGATCCTTAAGGTTTCGGTCACTCCGCGGAGGTTTCCGAACTGCGGCAGCTTGATCGGATGCACAAAGCGAAGCGTGCCCATCAAATCTTTGACCTCACCCCCGTCGCACGTTTGGCCTGCCGAGTTCTTGCCTGCTCAATTAGGTTGTGCGTGGCCCGATAAGAACGCTGACAAAAGGCACGAAATGCGGCGTCCGAGGCGCGGGATGGCCAGATACCGGTCGCTGTTGTGAGCTGTCCGGTCGCTTGTTCATAGCCCGCCAGGGTGTCGATGTACTCTTTACGGTCCCGGCTATCGATCACCAGCGGCAGATGACCGGAACTCAGTAGGGGAAGGTTACTCACCAGCCTTGCCAGACGTCCGTTTCCATCCCAGAAGGGGTGGATATGCACAAAGCCCAAGTGCAACTTGGCATAGGCGTTGATCGCTTCGGTTTCGGATAGCTCCGTACCGAGGGACCGATTCAATTCCGCCAACCACTGCGCCATCAGGGTAGGAACATGTTCAGGGGCCGCATACTCGATGTAGGTCTGCCTACCGTCCTCGGTGACTGCGTAGGTACCGTTCGGTTCGACCTTCCAGGCGCCGCAGGGCTTGTGGATATCCAGGACGAATTCGGACTGCACGGCCGTGTGCAGATCGCAAAGATGCGACTCGGTGACCGCCTCCTCCAACCCCGCATAGATGAGCTCGATGGCGTGCGCATGCCCCATGACCTCTTGGTGGTCTTTCAAGGGCTTGCCCGCTATGGTGAGCCCTTCCTCGATGACGAATTTGGTCTCACCCAAGGTGAGTGTATTGCCCTCCAACGCCGTGGAGGTATGGGTCCAGAGATCACGGAGCTGGCTCCACAGGGATTGCCGGATATCCCGGTCGAGGCCATGCAACGCACGGAACTTGGATGTGTTCACTAGTACCCCGTTTCGGCAAAATTTTCCGGTAAAACCAGTCTCTGTCATCTCGACCGAAGGGAGCTGTCATCCCGACCGTAGGGAGGGATCTTTAGCGATGAGACGACTACAAAGTCACAAGCTCCCTCCTTCGTCGGGACAAGGATTTCTCGCTTCGCTAAGCTCTCTCCCTGCGGTCGAGATGACAAATGATAACCAGCAAAATCGGATGAAACTTGGTACTAGAGAGGTATGCCAATTCACGGCGGTGGCTCGTGCCGGTCCCGGACCCCGGCAGTGGTGGGCCCGCGGGACGGGCAAACGAGTTTCCACCGCAGGCGGTGTGGAATCAGGGCTCGATGCGTGTCCCCAACAGCTCCAGGAACTTGCGGATCCACTCGGGATGGGCCGGCCATGCCGGTGCCGTCACCAGGTTTCCGTCCACATAGGCGTTGGAGAAGGTCTCGTTGATCTCGCACCAGCAGCCGCCGGCGCGCTCGATGTCGGGCTTGAGCGCCGGGTAGGCGGTAGCGTTCTTGCCCTGGAGCACCCCTGCGGCGACCAGGATCTGCTGACCGTGGCAAACGGACGCAATGGGCTTGTCCGCCGTGACGAATTGGCGCACGATCTCGATCAGGCGCTGGTTGAGCCGTAGGTACTCCGGGGCCCGGCCACCGGGAATGACCAGGGCATCATAGGCGGCGGGGTCAGTAGTCGCGAAATCGGCGTTGACGGTAAAGTTGTGGCCGGGCTTCTCGCTGTAGGTCTGATCGCCCTCGAAGTCGTGCACCGCCGTGCGCACCTGGTCGCCGGGCTGTTTGTCGGGGCAGACGGCATGGACCTGGTGGCCCACCATCTGGAGCATCTGAAAGGGCACCATGACTTCGTAGTCTTCTACGAAGTCACCTACCAGCATCAGGATCCGCTTAGCGGCCATCGGTAAGTCTCCTCGGGTGATCGTTGATCTTAAGGGGCCTTGACATTTATCCGCAGCAAGGGCGATTGCAGTGCTTTTCCGCGCCGACGTGGGTTGCGGTTCGTCGCAACAGGCCTGCCATTCTTCCTCGCCACGCCTTGTCAGCGCGGAAAGGTGCCACAATCGGACCCTGAACGACGAATGTCAACAGCCCCTAACGAAAAATATGCTCAGCAGGCAACGGCTCGATAGACTCCGGGCCGACATTCGGTTCACCGCCGAGCTGGGCGGGCGCAACCTGGTGCTTCACAGTACCTGGGGCCTATTCTCCCCGCGCGAGATCGACGCGGGCACCCGGCTGCTACTCAAACACCTCCAGGTGCGGCCGGCGGACGACTGTCTCGACCTGGGCTGCGGCTACGGCCCCATCGGCCTTGCCATGGCAGTGCTGGCCCCGGAGGGCCGCACCCTTATGGTGGACAAGGATTTCATCGCCGTTCGGTACAGCAACCGCAACGCCGAACGCAATGCAATCCACAACGCCCGCGCCCAACTCAGCAATGGATTCGACCAGATCGATCCGGATCTGCGCTTCGACCTGATCGCGAGCAACCTCCCCGCCAAGGTGGGCAGTGAGATGATCAGCCTCTACCTGCACGATGCCCGTGATCGGTTACGGGCCGGGGGAAGACTGTACCTGGTTACCGTCAACGGGCTGCGACAGTACCTGAAGCGCAACCTGAGCGAGGTCTTCGGCAATTACGAAAAGCTCAAGCAGGGGGCCCGCTACACCGTGGCCCTGGCCCGTCTGGAAAACGAAACAGCCGCCGCGGATCAATGCTGAAAAAATGGCTCTATAATCTAAGAGGCTGTCTAAAAATTAAGATACTGATTTTAGGGAATAAAATCTGCAAATTTCACGCTCGTTCCCACGCTCCAGAGACTGTGAAAGAATTCGTTTTCCCCGGAAGTGGTGGGGTGAAACTGCTGTATTTCACGTTAAATTCCGTATAAAGTGGGGCTAGGAGCAATCTATGCCGCCTGATTTAGGCGAATTGTGTTTCCTTTTCCCTTTCACTCTGAAAATTCGGTAATACTTTCACAGTCTCTCCAGCGTGGGAACGGCAGCTTGTCCGCTCCAGCGGACGCAGCTCTTCTGTGCTGATCGGCGTTGGCGGTTAGCCTACCGAGGCGCTTAATCGACGCTGGAGCGTCAAGATCCCTCCTCCGTCGGGACAAGTCTGCTCCCACGCTGGAGCGTGGGGAGCCAGCCGAAAATCAATGCCAGTAGAAAATCAATAGGTTAGTTTTTAGATAGCCTCTAAGCGCTTTACCGCGGCGGAGGCCATCAGGCAACTTCGAGGCCATGCAGGGAAACTACGAACCACGCGAATCGGCACGAATCGATTTCGCGAAGATTCGCATGATTCATAGTTTTCTGATAGGACCAGCCTCGTCCTTGCCAGGTTACCTGGGCTTGGCTAGAATTGTTGAGTTTTAGCTTTGAAATTCTAAGATTTTTCGTCCTTAAGAAGGCGGTGTGTCATGTCCAAAGTTTGTCAGGTGACCGGCAAGCGACCACTTACCGGTTGCAACGTTTCCCATGCTCATAACAAGACCAAGCGACGGTTTTTACCCAATCTCCACTATCATCGCTTTTGGGTGGAAAGTGAGAAACGCTGGGTACGTCTGCGCGTATCCGCCAGCGGAATGCGCATCATCGACAAGCAAGGCATTGACCAAGTGTTGTCCGAGCTGCGCGCCCGCGGCGAGAAAGGTGTGTAAGGAGTAAAACCCCATGGCCAAAGCAGCACGTGAAAAGATCCGGCTGAATTCCAGCGCCGGTACGGGTCACTTTTACACCACGACCAAGAACAAGCGTAATCAGCCCGGCAAGATGGAGATCAGGAAGTTCGATCCGGTAGCGCGTAAGCATGTCCTTTACAAGGAAGGCAAGATCAAGTAATCGGTGTTTTCCTGTCATCTTAAGAAAAAACCCGCCGGCGGCGGGTTTTTTCTGATTTTATCCACAGATCTGGAAAGGACTTCGATAAGACGGGGATACCGCTGTGAATCTGGGGTAGCATCGAGGACGGCCACGAGCTCGTCAGCGGGATCGCGGAGGCTCTCTTAACGTTCGACAAGCCGCAATTGCTGCGGCAACCACAAGCCTTCCAGATCGATAGACACCGCCTCGAACGGCGGTATGCGAACCTGGTCAGCGCCGGCAAAGCGACCGACTTCAATCCAGGTATTGCCATTGAGCCGGTAGACCTCCAAGGTACGCTCGACCGGATCAGTTAGCCACGCATACTGCACACCGTAACGCGCATACAGTGGCATCTTGTCCTTACGATCCTTCCGTTTGGTGGATGGAGAGAGGATCTCGCAGACCCAATCAGGAACCACCTCGACCCGGTGGCCCGTGGGAAGTATCGGCATACGCTCCCGGTGCCAGCCGGCCAGGTCCGGCACGGCCACCTCGACATCACGCACGAAATGCACTTCGGGCTCAGGGAAGATCCACCACCCACCGGGACCATCGATGCCGTCACCGTAGCTGCGGCCAATCGAGCGGTCGAAACGAACGGCAACGTGAGCATGTGGGATTGCGGGCCGCGGTTGGGTGTGAAGTTGGCCGTTCAGAATCTCACCGACTACCCCCTCGGGCAGGGCCTCCAGGGCCTCGTAGAGGGTTGGTTGGTGTGTGGAGGGTACTGGTTGTGGCATGGCTTTTCGAGCTCTGCGCTTCTGCGCTAATTCTACCCTACAATTCGTCCATGCTGTTCTCAGCAAGCGTGAGCCGAGCCAACCATTAGCAAGCCCTGGTTACGGAGCGTGAGCCGAACGTCCTGTCCATTGTCAGTGAGCGTGAGCCCGAAGTGACGGCTGTTTGCGAGCCAAGGCGTTAGCGTTGGCGAGCCGCTACAGATAGCAACCTTCCATGATCGTTAGCAGTCCCCAATCCATAAAGAGCCAACAAAACAATCTGTGGGAATCTACAAATTGAAAATAGCTTAGGGAACCGGCGCAAGTGTATAGCTGCGCAGCTTGCGGGAAAAGGTCTCCAGGGCCTGAATGCCGGTGGCTTCCGCCTGTTGACACCAGTCTTGCAGGGAGTTGAGAAGGGCCTCCTGATTGGGTGTGGTCCGCTCCCACAGATCCCGCAGACGTTCGCGGAATTGGTAGACGGTCTCTAATGTTTGGCTCTGGGCCAACACCTGCTCCAGGCGTTGTCTTGCGCGCTCGTCCAGCCGCGCTCCTTCCATGACCAACAGGCGTTGCGTGCGTCTGAACAGACGGCGGCAATGGCGTTTGCTGCGGCATAGCTCGGCGCGGGTGACCGGCGCGAGCACCTCCTGCGCGTAACGGGCGGCGATGTGCATGTGCCCGGTGACGACCGCGCGCACCGTATCCATATCGATGTTACCCTTGCCCGCGACGACCCGCGGCTTGGGTGCGACCTTCTTCACCTTGGCCAGACCGAGCATGCACAGCAGCCGCACGTAGAACCAGCCCAGATCCAACTCCCACCACTTGGAGGACAGCTTGGCGGAGCTTGGAAAGGCATGGTGGTTATTGTGCAGCTCTTCGCCGCCGATCAGGAGACCGAAGGGCAGGATGTTGGCCGAGGCGTCCGGCGTCTCGAAGTTGCGATAGCCCCAGTAATGGCCGACACCATTGATCACGCCGGCGGCGAAGAAGGGGATCCACATCATCTGAATCGCCCACAGGGTAATGCCGTAGACGCCGAACAGCAGCAGATCCAGGATCAGCATCAGCCCCAACCCCTGCCAGGTGTAACGGCTGTAGAGGCGGCGCTCGATCCAATCGTCGGGGGTGCCGTGACCGTACCGTAAGAGGATCTGCGGATTACCGGCGGCCTTGACGTACAGCTCCGCACCCTCCGTCAGGACCTTGCCCAGGCCCAGAATTTTGGGGCTGTGGGGATCGTCGGGCGTCTCGCACTTGGCATGATGGCGGCGATGCACCGCGACCCACTCCCGGGTTACCATGCCGGTGGTGAGCCACAGCCAGAAGCGGAAGAAATGGCTTGCCGCCGGGTGCAGATCGAGCGCCCGATGGGCCTGCGAGCGATGCAGAAAGACCGTAACGGTCACGATGGTGACATGGGCCAGGGCCAGCCCGGCCAATACCACTTGCCACAAAGAAAGGTCCAGGATTCCGTACAAGCTCATGAGGGGCCTCGGGGAAAGGGATAGCGGCGAAATCGTGTCGCCGGTGCAGGGACAGGCGCAGCGATCGCAGGGCTGGTCGTAGGTCGGACCAGGGGAAATGCGCAGCATGGCTCTTGGGTCCCATCTGCCGACAACACATCGGCCAGCAGGGTAAGGCCACTATAGCCAATCAGGGACTGGAAGGAAACCGCCCGTCTAGTGTAGTGCGCCATTCTGTTTGGAACTTAAGCGGCGATTGCGCGCGTCGGGCGTCAAATCGATCGCGGCGCCATTCGCATTCTCTGCCTCTTGTCTGCATCGGCTCTCTACAACCGACCAGGGGCGGCTTTGTTAGTTCTACTATTTACAGCGCACTACACTAGCGCCGTTCGAGATGCAGGTTGTTCAGGGCGTCCGGACGAGCGGTCCAACCGGGCGCCAGCCAGGTGGTGGATACTGTGTCCAGGATCACCGCCGGACCTGCTACGGGGTCGGCGCCGACCAGGGCCGTCCGTTGCAGTACCGGGACTGGTTGCTCACAACCCGCCACCGATACGCATTGCCCCGGGGGTGCGGCAATCTCGCCATCGGCTCGACTCAGGATCAGCTTCGGCGGTGCACCCGTCACCCGCACCCGCAGGTTGACCAATTCCACCGGGAGCGCCAGCCGATGGCCGTAACGCGCCTGATGCAGCCGATGAAAGGCCTCGGCGGTGACAGCCCGCCCTTCCCAGCCGAGGTTCAGGGTGTAGGATTGACCCCGGTAGCGGAGATCCAGGGACGAGACGGTTCGCAGCCGTGCCGGATCCAGTCCCTCGTGCGCCAGGGCCGCGACGGCCTCCGCGGCCAATGCCCTGAGCCGCTGCTCGATCTGCTGATCGCTGCGTTCAGCGAGCCTTCCCAACCAGGTGCGCGTCAATAGGCGTCCCGGCGGGGTCGCCAGCATGCCCAACGCGGAGAGCACCCCGGCATGGATGGGTACCATGGCCCGGCGCATGCCCAGGGCTTCGGCCAGCGCGCACACATGGAGCCCCCCCGCGCCGCCGAAGGAGGTCAGGGTGTAGTCCCGGGGGTCGAGCCCTCGCTGCACCGAGATGACCCGCAGGGCCCGTACCATGTGCTCGTTGGCGACCCGCAGGATGCCCAGGGCCGCTGCCCTGGCATCCAATCCCATAGCGGCACCCAATTGGCCGATCACCCGCTCGGCGGCGGTGACATCCAATGCCATGCGACCACCCAGGAAGGCCTCCGGGCGCAGCCGGCCGAGCACCAGGTTGGCGTCCGTGACCGTCGGCTGCTCGCCGCCCTTGCCGTAGCAGGCAGGACCGGGCTCGGCACCGGCGGACGCGGGCCCTACCAGCAACCGGCCCCCCGCGTCCAAGCGGGCGATGGAGCCGCCGCCGGCACCGATGGTGTGCATGTCCACCATGGGCACGGCCACCGGATAACCGGCGATGCGGCCTTCGGTGGTGAGGCCGGGCGCCCCGTCCACCAGGGCCACATCCGTGGAGGTGCCGCCCATGTCGAAGGTAAGTAGCCGCTCCCGACCCGCCAGCCGCCCGACGAACCCGGCACCTGCCAGGCCTCCCGCGGGACCCGACAAGAGCAGCCGCACCGCCTGGTCCGCGGTCTGGTCGGCGGCCACCGCCTCGCCGCTGGATTGCATGACGGCGACCAGGGCGCCGGGCAATCCGTGGCATAGCCGCTCCACATAGCGGGCGACCAGGGGACCCAACCAGGCATTGAGCCAGGTTGCTATACCGCGCTCATACTCCCCGGTTACCGGCAGCACCGCGGACGACCGGGAGACGAAGAGACCGGCGGGCAGGGCCTGCGCCAACGCCCGCTCGGCGCTGTCGTCCAGGTACGAGAAGAGCAGATTGATGGCTACCGATTCGGGCCGCAGCCTTGCCACCGCCGCGCGTAGCTCGGCGCTGTCCGAGTCAGTCAAGGGCTCTACCCAACGCCCATCGGCAGCGAGTCTGCCTGCGGTTTCCCAACAGAGCTCAGGGGGAACCGGCGGGCGGCGGACCGGCGGCTGCAGATCGTACAGATCCTCGCGGGCCTGGCGGCCGATGGTCAGCAGATCCCCGAGCCCGCGGTTGGCCACATAGAGGGTACGCACGCCCTTCCCCTCCAGGGCCGCATTGGTGGCCACGGTGGAACCGTGGATCACCCGCAGACCTTCCGCGTCGAGCCTCAGCTCCCGAATGCCCTGCAGGATCGCCACCTCCGGGGCCTGGGGGGTGGAGAGTACCTTATGTACCCGCAAGACCCCGTCCTGCCACAGGACGAAATCCGTAAAAGTCCCACCGGTATCGATGCCGACTAATCTTGTTTGAATTCCGTGGCGCGGCCTGGGAGACCGGACGGGTTGCGTGCGACGCATAACGGCTTATCGATCCACTGCGGTGTCCGTGCCGGCGCGATCAGCGAGCCTTTGAGCGTCGTAACCTAACACGTCCGGTCCCCCAAGCAGTGCCAGATAATTCAGGAGGCTCTTTATGGATTCCGGACTGCTTTGGAGTGCGCCGGCAAAGCGGCGTGGCCGCATCGAACCTCAGTCACGGGGGATACCAGCGGCGTTGGCCGGGAATCCGAGCACTTAGGTTCAACCCGCGCCGCGGCGACGGCGCTTTCCCCTGACCGCAACACCTTTGATGCGTGGTCCAATCCAAAGCGGCGGCAGGATTGTGCCACTTGGCCGACCCCCCGCTTATGCCTGGCGCTGTAGGTTCCGGTAAGCATCGGGGTAAGGTTGCTGCCGCACTCCAAAATGTCCGGTGGTACCCTTCCATGATCCTTTCGGCTGGCTCCCCACGCTCCAGCGTGGGAGCAGACTTGTCCCGACGGAGGAGGGATCTTGACGCTCCAGCGTCGATTAAGCGCCTCGTAGGCTAACCGCCAACGCCGATCAGCACCGAGGAGCTGCGTCCGCTGGAGCGGACAAGACGGCGTTCCCACCTGTCCGCGTGCAGGGACGCACAGGCAGACGCTGGAGCGTGGGAACGAGCACGACGGCGGTGCACCTGTGCCCAATCTATCCTGCCGGAAGTCGGCGACTGGTCGTTGGAGACAGCGAGTCACGTTTGGATCACGCATACGAGACAGGAACGGGAAAGATCAAGCTAACTGCTTGAAAAATGGTGCGCCCTGTTGGAATCGAACCAACGACCACCTGATTAAAAGTCAGATGCTCTACCGACTGAGCTAAGGGCGCAAAAAGGTCTTTCCAATCAAAGATTTGACTCGCTCAACATGAGCGCATGAGCTGATTTCGAGCCCGCCGCACGGGTGCGGTCCACAGGGCAACCGCTGCGATTTAAACATTGGCTCTTTATGGATTCCGGACTGCTTTGGAGTGCGCCGGCAAAGCGGCGCGGCCCTAGCTAACCTCAGCCACGGGGGATACCAGCGGCGTTGGTCAGGAATCCAGGCACTTAGGCCCCACCCGCGCCGCGACGACGGCGCTTTCCCCTGGCCGCAACACCTTTATCCATCGCCACATCCAAAACGGCGACAGGATGGCGCCACTTGGCCGACCCCCGGCTTATGCTTAGGGCTGTAGGTTCTGGTAAGCAGCGGGGTGAGGTTGCCGCCGCACTCCAAAACGTCCGCGGGTAACCTTCCATGATCCTTGGCAGTCCAGAATCCATAAAGGACCTAAACATTCATTTAAGCATACAGCCTAGATATAGACCAGCAATGTCACAAAGTTTTTGTTGCTCTTCGAGGTCTGAATTGATAATTTTTCCTTTTTCAAGAATCAAAGCGCGACCAGTGTGGAAATTTAGCCGGTCTGCGTGGCCTGAAGCTGGCAGAGGGGGTCACTCTCGGCAGGAGGGTGTCGCAAAAGCCCCTCTCCCGTCGGGAGAGAGCCTGCGCCGAGCCCGTAGGGCGGGTCAGGCGCGTGCGCCAAGCGCCGCGATTGCCCCACGGCGCTGGGCGCGCCGTCACCCGCCGGATGGCGGTCCGTAGGCCGGGTCAGGCCAGGGATGGCTACTACCCGACGACGGTGGCTGGCATACTACGCGGGCTTTTGCGACACCCTCGGCAGTGCACGGGATTCGCAATGCACAGGAATGCGGGTTCGTCGATGCGCCGGATACCGGAGGATTTGACCTGTTGCGTTCGACGCACTAAGGCTCGCTCATCTACGGGGGGCGTCAGTGCCGGCGTCTTAACGCAATCGACACCCACATGATCCCCCGCGTGGCCTGCTCGTGCGGACCTCACTTTGGGTGTAGGATGCGGTGAGCGCCTGCCCACCGCCCCAAGCACGCCTGCCTATGCTGGCCTACCTACCCCCAGGGACAGGGATAGGAAAAGGGGATGGGAAAAGCCCAGCAGACAAGCGGCAGGCGGCGAACCGCATCATAAGGAATCCTGAATGATTCGGCGCTGTTTGGGAGACCGGACTGCCCATGAGCTAGGATTCGCTTTAACCAGACAGCTTCTAACTTCTTAACTAGCGATAGGGGAAACTAGCATGTCCGTAAAGATCCTCATAAAACGTCATGTCCCGGTAAGCAGCCATCACGACCTCACGACCCTGCTCCATAAAATGCGCAGCCTTACGTTGAAACAGCCCGGCTACATATCCGGCCAAACCCTGCAGCGAATCGACGATCCGACCGAGTGGGTCGTCGATAGTAATTGGCGATCCAAGGAAGAGTGGGATGAGTGGTTCCGGAGTCAGGAACGGACCGCCGTCCAGGCAGAGATCGACGCGTTACTGGGCCGGGAAACCGAGTATGCCGTTTACGAGTATCTTTGACATATTTTCGTTTTCCTTAACGAACGGGCTTCCATGTTAGAGGCCCCGAACGGGAACCTATTGAGGCGATACCCAAGATGCCAACCGACAAACTCGAGCTCCTTAAAACGAAAAAGGAACAACTCTCTCTCGGGGGAGGCACCAAGAGGATAGAAAAACAGCATGCAGCGGGGAAACTGACGGCCCGAGAGCGGTTGGTCCAGCTGTTCGACGACCAGACGTTCGTTGAGCTGGATGCGTTCGTAAAATGCCGCAGTACCAATTTCGGCCTGGACAAGCTGGGGCTTGAAGGGGAATCGGTTGTCACCGGTTACGGTCGGGTCGACGGGCGACTGGTGTATGCCTTCTCGCAGGATTTCACCGTCACCGGTGGTGCCCTCGGCGAAATGCACGCCAGCAAGATCGTGAAGGCCATGGAAGCGGCGACCAAGATGGGGGCCCCGCTGGTCGGTCTGAATGATTCCGGTGGTGCCCGCATCCAAGAAGCCGTGGATGCCCTTTCCGGTTACGGTGACATCTTCTTCCGCAATTCCATCTATTCCGGGGTCGTTCCCCAGATCTCCGCGATCATGGGTCCCTGTGCCGGCGGTGCGGTCTACTCGCCCGCCTTGACCGATTTCATTTTCATGGTGGACCAGACCTCGCAGATGTTCATCACCGGGCCCCAGGTCATCAAGACGGTCACCGGGGAGCAGGTATCGGCGGAGGATCTCGGGGGCGCCATGACCCACAACAAGGTCAGCGGCAACGCCCATTTCATCGCCGAAAACGATCAGACCTGCATCGAGCAGATTCGGCAGCTCCTCGGCTATCTCCCGTCGAACAACCTGGGGAAGGCACCGACGGTGGAGTGCAATGACGACCTGAACCGACAGATCGATGCATTTAACTCCCTGATACCAGAGGACCCCAACAAACCCTACGACATCCATGATGTGATCCGCCCCATTGTCGATGATGGCGAATTCATGGAGTATCAGCCCTATTTTGCCACCAACCTGATCACCGGCTATGCCAGGATCAATGGTGAATCGATCGGTATCATTGCCAACCAGCCGCGGGTCATGGCCGGTTGTCTCGATATCAACGCCGGCGACAAGGCCGCCCGCTTCATCAGGACCTGCGATGCCTTCAATATTCCCCTGCTGACCTTGGTCGATGTACCCGGTTTCCTGCCGGGAACCGCCCAGGAGTACGGCGGCATCATCCGCCATGGCGCCAAGATCTTATACGCCTACAGTGAGGCGACGGTGCCCAAGGTCACCCTGATCACCAGGAAGGCCTACGGTGGGGCCTATGTCGCCATGTGCTCCAAGTCGCTGGGAGCGGACATGGTGCTCGCCTGGCCGACGGCAGAGATCGCCGTGATGGGATCGGAAGGCGCGGTAAACATCATTTTTAAGAAGCAGATCGACGAGGCGGAAGACAAGGCCACGACGAAAAAGAAGATACTCGACGACTATAACGCGGAATTCGCCACGCCCTACAAGGCAGCAGAACGCGGATTCGTGGACGATGTCATCGAGCCGCATACCAGCAGGCAACGCATCGTCGATGCGTTCAGCATGCTGGAAGGCAAGCGGGAGAAGCGCCCGGCCAAGAAACACGGCAACCTGCCTTTATAAGCATCGGAGGGCATAATGGAAACCGACCTGCTCACCCTTTTTGCCAATAAGGACACAATAGAGAGCCTCACGACTACTCAGCGGTTGTGGGCGGGCCTCACCACGACGGTTCTGGGCATGGGCATCACCTTCGTAATCCTCATCCTCTTACAGTTTGTGATCGGTCTGTTCGAAAAGCTTCCCGACCCGGAGAAGCAGCCGACGCCGACCCTTAAGCCCGCCCCTGCGTCTACAGCCGGGAAGACCGATGAAAAGCCGGCTGCTCAGAGCGACGACGAGCTGGTACCGGTCATCGCGGCATCCGTCGCAATGATGCTCGAGACCTCGGCCGGCAATATCGTGATCAGGGACATCAAGCAGGTGGAAGACACCTCGCCCACCTGGAGAAGGGCCGGTATTGCCGAACAGATGCAACACAGAATCTAAGTTTTTTTTAGTTTCTCTAGGAGTACACAGCTATGAGAATGTTCAGAGTGGTCGTGGACCGCAAAGAGTACGAGGTCGCTGTAGAGGAGATCAAGGGACCAGCAGGTTCCGCTCCGACCCCGGCAGCCACGGCGCCCAAACCTGCTGCCAAACCCCGGACTTCCGCACCAGCGACCCCGAAGCCGAGTGCGCCGCCAGCGGGAGGGGACTTGGGTGAGGGCACGGTGGTCGCTCAAATGCCCGGCACCATCGTGGATATCGATGTGAACGTCGGCGACAAGGTAACCAAAGGGCAAAAGCTCCTGGTTCTGGAAGCCATGAAAATGGAGAATGAAATCGTCGCGCCCCATGATGGGACCGTCAGCGAGATTTCCGTGGCCGCAGGGACCTCCGTCAATATTGGGAACGTTTTGGTCGTCCTGAGCTGACAGGGGTAATCGCCGCCATGTATGACGCCTTATTGAACTTTCTCAGCTCCACCGGCTTTGTCGGCCTGACCGACTACCGGATCTTCGTGATGATTGCCATCGCCTGTGTGCTCTTGTATCTGGCAATCGTCAAGGGCTTCGAGCCGCTGCTGCTGGTCCCGATCGCATTCGGCGTCCTCCTGACCAATCTGCCATTTGCGAACATGATGCATCCCCCGGCTGTGGAGGTCACACCGTATTCCGAGGAAGCCCCCGAGAAAGCCCCCTTCGGTGCAACCTTGGTTCCTGTGGATCAGGAAGGGGCCCCTACCAAAGTTCCCGTGGGTCAGGAAGAGACCGCTACCGAGTATGTCGTCCACACTGAGAAGCCGGGAGGAATCATAGGCTATCTGTACAAAGTCCTTAAAACAGGTCTCCTACCGGCACTGATCTTCATGGGCGTGGGGGCCATGACCGATTTCGGACCCCTCATTGCGAACCCGAAGTCCCTCTTGTTGGGTGCCGCTGCCCAGTTCGGCATCTTTCTCACCTTTATCGGGGCCGTCGCTTCCGGACTGTTCAACGCCCAGGAGGCGGCATCCGTTGCCATCATCGGCGGCGCGGATGGCCCGACCACCATCTTCCTCACGTCCCAGCTGGCGCCCCATCTGTTGGGAGCCACCGCAATCGCGGCCTATTCCTATATGGCGCTGGTGCCCATTATCCAGCCGCCGATCATGAAGCTGCTCACCACGGAAAAGGAACGCACCATAAAGATGACCCAGCTGCGCACGGTGACCAAGCGGGAGAAGATCCTGTTCCCGATCATTGTCACCATCATCGTGGTACTCATAGTTCCAGCGGCGGCGCCGCTGGTGGGGATGCTGATGCTCGGCAATCTCTTTCGGGAATGTGGGGTGGTCGCCAGGCTCGAAGATACCGCCAAGAACGCCCTGATCAACATCGTTACGATCTTCCTGGGGATTACGGTCGGGGCAACGGCGACGGCGGACAAGTTCCTCACCACCCAGACGCTTGCGATTTTGGGCCTGGGTATCGTCGCGTTCGGATTCGGGACCGCCGCGGGCGTGCTCCTGGCCAAGCTCATGAACAAGCTATCCAGCACACCCATCAACCCATTGATCGGATCGGCCGGTGTCTCGGCGGTACCCATGGCCGCTCGGGTCTCCCAGACCGTGGGGAGCAAATACGATCCGACCAACTTCCTCCTGATGCACGCGATGGGTCCCAACGTCGCCGGCGTCATCGGATCCGCCGTCGCCGCCGGGTTCTTGCTCGTGCAGTTTGGTAACTAACGATTATTCGGAGGATTGAGATGCAGATACTCAAGATCGACCATCTGGGAATTGCCGTCAACAGTATGGAAGAGGGCAAGCAGTTCTGGACCGATGTCCTCGGCCTCGAGTTCGAGGGGGACGAGACCGTCGCCGAGCAGAAGGTGAATACGGGCTTTTTCCCCGTCGGAGAAAGCGAGGTCGAGTTGCTGGAATCCACAGCCCCCGACGGCCCGGTGGCCAAGTTTATCGAGAAGAAGGGAACCGGATTTCAGCATGTGGCCTTTCGTGTGCCCGATATCGACGCGGCGCTGGCAGAGCTCAAGGCCAAGGACATCAAGCTCATCGACGAGAAACCGCGCATCGGCGCCGGCGGTGCACGCATCGCCTTTCTGCACCCCAAGGCCACAGGTGGAGTCTTGGTGGAGTTGTGCGAGCGTGGTTAGGGAGATAACCTAGCCCCTAACCCGCCCTTGACCCCCTAATGAGGGCGCCTTGAAAAATCCTATGGAGGGGATTTTTCAAGGTGCCCTATGCTCGGTAACAACAAGATTGGGACATTGCCCACAAAACATCGGTAACAAGGAATGAGAAGCCGGGGAAACAGCGAAGGGAACGGGACAAGGCATGGATGCTACAGGGTTTAGGGGTGGCAAGGGATTTGAGTTAAAAAATGCCCCGTATCAAGGAGTCCGAAACCAGCCAACGGAAATTAACGGTAGGGTTTTTTCCGGACATGCTCTGGATCAAATGCAAAATCGCGGCATCATGCCATCGGTCGTAGAGAATGCGATAAAAACAGGAAAGTCGTTCTCGGCGAGAGCCGGTACATCCGAGTTCTTTGATCCGGTCAATAAAGTTCGTGTCATCACGGATTCAGCAACAGGGAGAGTGGTGACCATAATACGAGGAGTACCAAAGTAATGTCAGCATACCTCGAATCAGCAAAGTCACTTCACAAAGCGATCCATAAAACGCTTATCGAAGAGTGGGATCCTATCGGAGTTGGAAACATTCCGGAAGCTCAGGATGAATACGACTCTTATATCCCGGAAATTTATAGAATGCTCATTTCAAGGCAACCAAAGCATAAAATATTCGAATACCTTTGGTGGCTTGAAAGCGAGCATATGGGATTGAGTGGAGACAGGCAACGTACTGAGGCGTTTGCAGAAAGGTTATTGAATTTGGTTGGAATTTCCTCTCTGAATTAAGAGGAATCGAGCTTTATGGAAGTTCGCCGTAGTTTTCCGCGGGAGAGACCGATACAACGAGTCATCTGCAGATCTTAACTCATTGTTTCCAGTACTCCGTTTCGCCTTATTTTTCATTCTCAGCGAGGCGATCGGTGCTTTGCCTTGGCTCATTTAGAGGGCTCTGAGTATAAAAATAAGGCGAAACGGAGTAATAGGTGCGTTGATGGAGATATTCGTGAATTTGATAAAGAAGCAATCGTTGTTGTATAGAAGGCGATTCGACGTATTTAAACACGGCGACTCGCCGTCTACTACCCGATAAGCGGCGCGTCCCTGCGCCGCTTATCGGGGAGCTAACCAGCAAGTGCACTATAACAAGTATTACCAAAAGGAAAGCACACAGGAACATGCACGGCGGCACTTTGATATCCCTATTGTTTCAGACACCAAAACAGGATATCGCCTGCAAAAATGTCAGTGCAACATGGGACGCGCCGCCTATCAAGACGCTGAACGCAGACAAACCTCCCTTGCCCCCGTCCATGGGGGCAAGGGAGGTTGCTGGTTAGCACCCCCGTTATGCAAATAGCATAATGAACCATGGAGATAAACCAAATGAAATGAATAAAAACTTTTCACGCCTTTATTGGTGCAGTTTAAAATCAACCATCAAAGCATCACCTTGGCTTGCCGCAGGGATAATAATATTTATATCTTTTTTAATTATTCTAATCGTAGAAGGGAGACTAGAAGAAGAGCCTCTTTTTCTGGGTCTTTCTAAATCTTCTCTACTAACAATTTCAGGTTCACTCCTCGCATCTTCACTATTCTGGGTTTTCAATAAAGTTATTCATCTACTCGATAAATCAAGATCGAGTTTAGTTGATGAATATTTTGAACGTATACATAATACATTTGGATTAAAAGAGATTTTCGACCAACGAGGAGGTAAAGATATATTAGATCTTTATGAAAAATTGATAAACAAGGCAGAGCGACGCGTGTGGGCAATTGGAATGAGTAATCAGGGCTTTACGGGGAAGAATCTAGACAAAGTATTGGAGAGATGCAAAAAAATTCCTGATATAGAGGTCAAGTTAATATTCTGGAACCCTCGTGCCAAAATGATTGTTGAGGATAAAAATACTCATTTTCATGAAATTCAAGCAAAACTAGAGAGCGGTGTAGATTCAAAAACAGATTGGCCACTGAGGGTCGATGATCAGGTAAAGTCACTTGAATCGAAAGTATCCACTAGATTAAATGTTAAGGTGTACTATGTTTCAATAGTCACGAATATTTCAGGCTTAATTGTGGACGATGATATCTTCTTTTTTCCATTTCTATCAAGAGATCATAGCAACAAAGATCCACATATGCACTTTGATGCTACTCGCGGTATAGGAAAATTAATCGCTGACCATTATGCAAAGATATTAAAGTCAGAATATTGCAAACCCTGCCATCCAAGGAAAAATACGGCTTCCGTCAATAGCGCGACTGAATAGTCAATAGGTTAAGGTTTCTCGACTGGTGAAAACGCCTATTTTCAAGGTGCTCCACTTTAAAGTTAGACGAATACTGCGAATTCCGCTAGTCAAGGAGACAACTAGTTGTGCGAGTATTGTTAATTCAACCGCCAGGGTTATGTTCGGATTTCACGAGAAATGGCTCTCTTTATCCCCCTTTGGGGCTACTACAGATTGCTGCAAACACCAAAAATCACTTGGTGGAAGTTTTAGATGCAGATGGATTGCGTTGGGATAATGAGACGACGAAAAATTACATCGCGGATTTCCATCCGGATGTGGTAGGGCTGAGCTCCACTGCTTATACATTGGAGATGGTAAAAGAATGGGCAGACATCTCAAAATCAGCGGGTGCGATAGTTGTTGTAGGAGGTCCTCAAGCCACTGTCGATCCAGTTGGCGTTTTTAACGTCACTTCGAGTATCGATTATGTATTTAGAGGCGAAGCCGAACAGCATTTCCAGTTTTTTTTGGATTCACTGGAACAAAAAAAGGACCATATAATCTCAGGCATTAGTCAGCGTAGAAAAAATGAATTATCTATCGATCCTCTGATTCATCAGATTTCAGAGTTATCTGACATAACCATGTCTCGCTATGGAAAAATGCCAATAGGAAACTATTGGTGTCCGGATTCAACAGCTTCGCCTATGGTTACCATCGCGACAACACGAGGCTGCCCCCATAAGTGCGGTTTTTGCTCTAGCCCTATAGTTTCAGGAAGAAAGATACGTAGATTTTCGATAAATGAAATAATATCGACTATCGAATACGTCTCAACAAAGCACGGCGTAAGGCAATTTTCATTTGTCGATGACGTTTTGACGATTAATCGTAAACATTTGTTTCAATTATGTGCGTCTTTAAAAAAGATTTCCTTGGATATCTCTTTTTTTGGGAATGCACGAGCAGACCAGATTGACGAAGAAATAGCGACTTCATTGAAATCAGCCGGTTGCCATCAGCTTTATTTAGGCTTTGAATCCGGATCTCAGGATATATTGGACTCAGTATCAAAAGGAACATCTATCGAAAAACTAGTGTATGGTGCGGAGGTTTTGAGAAAGGCGGGAATAGGCAGGAGTATTGGGTTTATTATCGGCCTTCCTGGAGAATCAGAGGAAACTGTTCGCAAATCGATTCAGTTGGCAAAACGGATAAAACCGGAAAGGCTGCAATTTACGAAATTTACGCCACTGCCGGGGTCTCCTTTAGCAAATAAAAAGCTTTCAACAAATCACGGCGGTTTTCATGGGAAGACATACGATCAAATAGATAGGTGGGTGGATATGGCTTACGCAGAATGCGGGTATGGAAGTTTGGAAAATGGCGCATAACATAAGGTTAGATCGGTGGTATTTTAAACAAAAGGATACCCACTCAATTTGATCTGACGAGATTTGAAAGATGAACAAAAATGGGCAAAAATGGGGACAGACCCTGAGGTATCCCCCCATTATTGCGATCGACACAGACAATGAAGGAGAAAAGGACACCCATCTTGTTTGACATCCCTCCCGCCCTTGACAAGATAAAAGGACACCCACTTTGTTTTGCGCGGGTCGGGGGCTTTCGTCTGGTAGGACGGTGGGGTACATTCCTGATGGGAGAGCTACCCGTTGCCTTATACCATCGAGTATTCACCTGATGCGGAGGATCATCTCCGGGCTTTGGCGGCTCGACAAAGATCGATCGTTCTCGATTCAGTGGATAAACCAACTCGCGCATCAGCCGGGCGTAGAGACGAGGAATCGAAAGCCCATGCGCCCTAATCCGGTAGCACCTTGGGAATTGCGCATCGGCGACCTCCGAGCGTACTATGATATTCTTGAGGAACTCGAGAAACGCGTCTTGGTGCGTGCCGTAGGGATCAAGATCCGTAGTTCGGTCTGGATCGGCGGGGAAGAAGTCCAATTATGAAGACCATCGAAATCGCTGAAGCCCGGGAGGCCCTGGGGCAATATGCCGGACATGGGGAAAATCTCCCTCTTGTGGTTACGGATCGCGGTCGTCCAGTTGCCGCGCTGCTTGCGGTCCCAAACGGGGACCTGGAGACCGTGTCTCTGAGTACGAACCCCGCGTTCGTTGCCTTGATAGAGCGCTCGCGTGAGAGACAGAGCAGGGAGGGTGGTGTGTCAAGCCAAGAGATGCGCCGGCGGCTCAAGAACGCACCCAACCAAGGCATCAAGCGCGACAAGCAATAGCCACGATAGCCGCGCGCGTTGCACGCGTTCATTGCTTGCGCCTTATGCCCCCGTTAGGCGTTCTATAGAAGTCCCGCAATGGAAGTCAAATTAAGCAAGCAACAAAGAATCACCGTAAAGGGTGGGAAAATGGGGACAGACCCTGAGATATCCCCACATTATTTCTATCTAAGACAACAAGTTGTAGCGTGTAGTTACTGTCGATCTGGACATGCATAGGGTATTGGTCAATTCAGACACCAAACAGGAAACGCCCAAACAAAACGCCGTGCAACAGAGACGCGCAACGCCGCCCATCAAGACGCTCAACGCAGACAAACATCCATTCCCCCGTCCATAGGGCAATGGATGTTGCTGATTATTCCCGTTAGGCAGTATTGGAGCTAACGTGAGGCTGAAAGTGAAGGTAGAAGATGCCGTATAGTGATCTTTGACATCAGGCGGGTCCAGAAAGATTTTCCAACTAAACAGTAGAGCAAATCGGCATCTTCGCTGACGTAAAAAAGAATCTTCCGTTAGCGAATATTTTTGCTTCCACTTTGAAGGAAAATATACCATTAGCCGTAGCTATAAACCAATAAAAAAGCAACCAGTTCTGAATTGATATATCCGATGCTTTGATCGAGATAAAGAAAGTTTTTTGATAGGAAAAATTGGCTTTTTTTTTTTCCGGTATAGAGTTTAACGTAGATAAAGATAAAAATCTTACCGGTTTTGCGATTTCATAGTTAGTCTTTCTCCGAACAATTATTTATAAAAATCTCCTGTGATAGCAATTGTAGAAGCAAAAAATGAAAACATCATGGGTGGATCTGGGACAAATGTATTGCAGAAAATGATGGCAGTTGAGTGTTTAATATGAAAGAGGGTAATGTAAAAAGATTCCTGTGACATATGGAGCAGTCACGTCGGGTATCGCTTGAATTTCTGAAGTTAGAGAGGCTAATACCATTTATATTGATTTGAGAGACTATAGGTATAGAGGACAGTCCCGGTAAGATAATCGGTATATACTATCACTGATCTGGCACAACAAGCCCCCTGACGAATAAGGTTAAGGTTTACGAGTTTACAGGCTCGGTTGTAAATCGAATAAACATGCTAATAGGCTTAAGAGCGTTGTCGCCTGGAAGGGACAATTTGATATAAAAGGACACACCCATTTTGTTTTGACTCGGTCTTCCTACTGAGCTAGAGAGTGTTGCAAAAGTCATTTCGACCACTAGAACACAGAGAACACAGAGTAAGGAAGCGGCCAATGCTCTGCGTTCTCTGGGTCCTCTGTGGTTTAAACTTCACAGACTGGCAGCTGATGCCACCGTTTTTGCGACACCCTCCCGCCGGGAGAGCTCGTAGGGCGGGTAAGACCAGGGACGGTCGCAACCCACCGGAAGGTTTTTGGCGGGATGCGCTGCGCTTTCCCGCCCTACGTGGGCTTGACCGATTTGCGTTCATTGGCGTTCATTTGCGGCAAAAAACGGCTTTTCCTTTCCGGCTCAGCTCCGGCGCCGGGCCTTTTCCTCCAATCCCGAGAGGCCGAAGCGCCGATCCAGCTCCTCCAGCACCGCATCCGGTCCCAGTCCCTGCTGCGCCAGCAATACGAGGGTGTGAAACCAGAGATCCGCCACTTCATGGACGATCTGGTCCAGTACCCCGTCCTTGGCGGCCAGCAGGGTCTCGGCGGCCTCCTCGCCGATCTTCTTGAGGATGGCATCAAGCCCCTTGGCGTAGAGTCCCGCCACGTAGGAGCTGTCCGGGTCGGCCTGTTTACGCGCTTCCAGGATTCGGGACAGGCGTTCCAAGATGTCGTTCATGATGGGTTCAGGGTTGGTTGTAAATAACGTCCGGGTCCTTGAGCACAGGGGCGATCTCCACCCACCGGTCGGCGCGCAGCGCGCGGAAAAAGCAATTGTGGTGGCCGGTGTGGCAGGCGATACCGCCCTTCTGCTCCACTTCCAACAGCACCACGTCGGCATCGCAATCCACCCGGATAGCGCGGACGACCTGCCGATGACCGGAGGCCTCACCCTTGTGCCACAGCGCATTGCGGGAGCGGGACCAATAGACCGCATGTCCCGTCTCCCGGGTCAGCTTCAGGGACTCCCGGTTCATCCAGGCCAACATCAGGACCTCTCCGCTACCCGTTTCTTGGGCGACGGCGGGGACCAGGCCCCCAGCGTTCCACTTGATCGTATCCAGCCAGTCTTCGCTCAAAATATGCTCCCCCGGATTTCTCGGGGACGAAACAACCCGCGAACCTGCGGATAAGCCTGCAATCCCCGCGCTCGGGTCTAATGTCAACGCCCCCTGACTCCCGTTTCCGAATATTCCGCATGTGACCCTAGGGTGGGCTGTGCCCACCGACGCCACAAATCATCGGCAGAAAAACGCTGCATAGCGCGGCGCAGCTTTTTGCTGTCCGAGTGCATTTGCCTTGTTAGGCATTCTTGCCTCGATAGAATTGGATGGCTAGTTTTGTATCTACGATTTCACGAAGAGCCTTATTGGCTCCTCCATCTCGGACAATAGGGCCATTCCATATTATTGGCCCCCACTGCTCTGGCCACTCCCATTTTTTTACATTTTGATAATCGTTTACATACCTCTCAAGTTCTGCCTTTCTGAATTCTAATATTTCAACAAACTCATAACGAAAGGGGACGTATACTCTATATTTCTTTTCTTTACTATTGTGACGTTCTGCTGCTTTAACATACGCTTCATAACTATAGTTAAACACTGGAGCTTCGGCAGCAATTACAGACCAGAAATGGTATTTTTCACTATATTCTTTATCCTCATACGAATCATGGTGATGCCAAATACCATGAGCTTGAAAGTCATAACAGAGAACTTCTATATTATAAATTTCTTCGAGCCTCGCCACTACGATAGATACAGCTAACATCGCTTCTTCTGATCCTTTAGTGCCTGCCGCCGCGCTTTGGTCACTTTCCAAAAGAAAAAAAAGCTTTCGGATATTTTTTGATTCTCCCAATGATATTCGATGGGCATTTTCTAGATTCGATAAAACCATATTTCTATCATAGTTCCGCAGGTCTATTCCTACGCCCAAGCTATGTTGAGCTAGCTTAATAACCGCCTTTTCAAGTTTTCCGACAATTTGGGGCGGGTTAGTGCTTATTGTCCTCAGTTCAGGAGCTTCTTTTGTCAAACTGTTTTTTTAGCGCCTCTACTTCGAATTCAAAACCGCCTGGCAATTTTGCTTTTGTAACTCTGCTTGTTAAATCTGAGAATTGCCTTTTGAACATGACGGCAACTATCAATGCAACCAACGGCCATGCTGCTGCTTTTATCAGTTCAATAGCCAGCTTTATCCATTCCATACGGTTGCTCGTTTTTTATTGCCTAACACCGTGCTCAGCTGGTGGGCACAGCCCACCCTTGTATGTTCTGTTTCTAAGGAAATACCAGGGAAGGGTATAAAGGGATTTGATGAAGTGTACCTGGGAAGCCGTCCCACCCTGAGGCCTCGAGCCTGTCCGTAGATTGGCTCCCCGCCCGCTTCGCCCATACCGGAGAGTATCCGAGGCCGTGAGCAAAGCTCTTGAGCCTGCAGACACAAGGTCGATAGGCGAGGGTTCAGGGTCGGGGAACCAGGTCACCATCCTAACTGAATTAGAACTGAATTGGAGCACCCAACAATGAAGACCGCCGGAATCGATGTCAGCCACAAAACGGTCACCCTGGTCATCAGCCGTGAGGGGCAGACCGGAAAACCCCGTGAGTTCAACAACACCCCCCACGGGCATGTGGCCCTGATCAACCGCTTGCGCAAGGCTCAGGTCAGCCGCGTCTGTCTGGAGGCCACGGGCCTGTACTACCTTGAGCTGGCCCTGGCTCTGGATGATGCGGGGCTGGACGTGATGGTGATCAACCCCAAGGCCGCCAAACGCTTCGCCGAGGCCATGCCGTCGCGTACCAAGACCGATGC
Organism: Candidatus Thiosymbion oneisti; assembly: GCF_004359955.1. NCBI lineage: Bacteria > Pseudomonadati > Pseudomonadota > Gammaproteobacteria > Chromatiales > Chromatiaceae > Candidatus Thiosymbion > Candidatus Thiosymbion oneisti. The sequence continues at coordinate 37,363 of NZ_SMSC01000018.1, read as the reverse complement.
CGTCGATGCCACCGTCCTGGCCCAGTTCGCTCTGCGCATGCCCTTTACTCCCTGGCAACGCCCCGATGCCTTCGCTCTGGCCATCCGTGCCTGTGCCCGCCGCATCGCGGCGCTGAACAAGCTGCGAACCCAGACCAAGAACCAGCTCCATGCCGCTCAGCAAACCGCCACCACCCCCGACTTCCTGATCGCCGATCTACAACAGAGCATCGCCCAACTCGATGCCCACATCGAGCACCTGCGCCAACAGGTCTTGGCCCTCATCGCCGTCAATGAGGAACTCCAACACACCTTCGACCGGCTCGTCAGCGTCACCGGCATCGCCGCCGCTAGCGCCATCCAGCTCCTCGGCGAGCTGCTAGTCCTCCCCGAGAACATGCGGGCCAAGCAATGGGGCGCTCTGGCGGGCCTCGATCCGCGCCAACACCAATCCGGCTCCAGCGTCAACAAAAAACCGCGCCTGTCCAAGGCCGGCAACCGCTACCTGCGCGTCGCGCTCTACATGCCCGCACTCAGCGCGACACGCCATGACCCGAATGTCCGAGCCTACTACCAGCACCTCATCGAAACCCGTGGCCTCAAAAAGATCCAGGCCGTCTGTGCCGTCATGCGCAAGCTCCTGCACGCCATTCATGCCATGCTCAAGAACCGAACCCCCTTCGACAGCAGCCGCTTCTTTACCCCAACCGAGACCGCTGCTTGATAAATCTAATTTATGCGTCGGAGTGCATTTTTGGGGATCAGGAGGCAAATTGGACTTGCACTGGAACAGAGTATCTACGGGTCTGAGAACGCAGAATAGGGTGGAGTTGGGTGCTGGAAAAACCTGCGTCTGATGTCGGCCAGGAGACCCACGGACGCCGCCTCCACCATATCGAAGACCCGCTCGAAACCGCTGGTGACCCCATAGTAGGGATCCGGGACCTCCTGGATCCGCCAGTGCGGGGCGAAGTCCATGAACAGCTTCAACTTGGGTTCGGCCCCAGGCGGACAGATCTGGGAAAGATCATGGAAGTTTCCCAGATCCATGGCAAGCACGTACTCGAACCGCAGGAAATCCTCGGGCTCGACGAGACGGGCGCGCAAATCGCTCAGATCGATCCCGCGGCGCAGGGCCGTCTTCCGGGCCCGCTGGTCCGGAGGCTCCCCGGCGTGATAGGTATGGGTTCCCGCCGAATCGGTCTCGATAACCCCCTGCAATCCTTCCCTCTCCAACAGCTTGCGGAAGACCCCTTGGGCGGTGGGGGAGCGACAGATGTTGCCCATGCACACGAACAACACCCGAACGCGTACTCCTGAGTCCACATCCGATTGACGGTTACTCACTTTTCCTCATCCTCAGAAGCTGTTTGGTTAAAACGGATTCTAGCATCGTGTTGCGTTACGCCCGCGTTTGACGCCGTGCCGGTCCGGGCGCGGTCCTGGGTTATTTGGCGTTGGTTGTGGGATCCGGTGTGTTGGGTTACGGCGCGTTCAGCCCTGTCATTGTGCTTCGGGATCCAACAGCGCGCCTAACCCAACCTACACTTAACGCGAGGCCGCGCGGGCCAGCAGCGCGGGGGGGTAATCTGGGTGTAGGTTGCGTTAAGACGCCGGCACTGACCTGGCAGACGACCAGCGAGCCTTTGGGCGTCGAACGCAACACGTCAAACCCTGTCCCGACGCAGAAGGGATCTTTCTTGTCCCGACGCAGGAGGGATCTTTCCTCTCCGGACAGCGTCAAATCATTCAGGATTGCTGAATGTACCGCCAGGCCGAGCGGACATCCAATCTGTCCCGCAGGCCGTCTCCCGCCAGGTTGACGCACAGCACGACGGAGAGGATCGCAAGTCCCGGGGCCAAGACCAGATGAGGCGCCACCAGCATATAACCTACGCCGTCCCGGATCATGCTACCCCAGGAGGCCTGGGGCGGCTGCACACCGAGTCCGAGGAAGGAGAGGCCCGCTTCGGCGATCACGGCCCCGGCGACGCCGAAGGTCGCCTCTACGATCAGGGGCGCCACCGCCAAGGGCAACAGGTGGCGCAGCAAGACCCGACTGGGTCTCGCCCCCAGGGCACGGGCCGCGACCACATGGTCACGCTGCTTCAGGGACAGGATCTGGGAGCGCGCCAGACGCGCATAGCCGACCCAACCCACGGCGGCCAAGGCGATGATCACATTGTCGATCCCCGGTCCCATGATGCCCGCCAAGGCGATGGCGAGGAGGATGCCGGGAAAGGCGAGAAAGACATCGATGATCCGGACCAGCGTCAAATCCACCCAGCCACCGGCCAGGGCCGCCATTCCGCCTACCAAGGCCCCCAGGACCGTGGACAGAGCCACCACGCCCAGCCCCACGGCGAAGGAGGTGCGGGCGCCAATCAGGAGCCGGTCCAACACCGGTCGGCCCAGGTCATCCTTGCCGAGTGGTGCATCCGGCCCCGGCGGCGCCAGGATCCCGGGCAGCTCGATGCGATCGGGCGTGAGCGGTAGCCAGGGGCTTACTAGGGCAACCAGTGCCCACACCAGCAGGGCGGTGACCGGAAACCAAGCGCCTACCCCCCGCATCAGGCCAGCCGAATCCGGGGGTCTACCCAGGCGTAGACCAGATCTGTCAGGGTGTTTACCAGTACATACGCCAGGCTGATCAGCAGCACGCCGGCCTGAACCACTGGGTAGTCCCGGTTCTGGATGGCTTCCACCAGCAGACTGCCGATCCCCGGCCAGGCGAAGACGGTCTCCGTGATCACGGCCCCACCCAGCAGTCCCCCCAGCTGGAGGCCGATCAGGGTCAGTACCGGCAACCAGGCATTGCGTAAGGCGTGGCGTCGAACCACAGTGGCCTCGGACAGCCCCTTGGCACGGGCGGTGCGGACATAGTCCTCCCCCAATACCTCCAGCACGCTACCGCGCACCATGCGTGCCAGGACCGCCGCCAGCCCCGAGCCCAGGGTGATGGCGGGCAGGATCAGGCTCACCGGGCCGTCGCGCCCGCTCACCGGGGTCCAACCGAGCCACAGGGAAAAGACCAGGATCAACAGGGGCCCGAGCCAGAAATTGGGGATAGAGATACCGAGCAGGGACAGGCCCATGGCCCCGGAGTCGAGCGCCCCGCCCTGATTCCGTGCCGCCAAGACTCCGAGTGGAACCGCCACTACCAGGGCCAGGGCCAGGGCGGCCCCGGCCAGCTCCAGGGTCGCGGGGATACGTTCGGCGAGCAGGTCCGCCACCGGGCGCTGAAACTGGAACGACTGACCCAGATCCAGACGGACCAGCCCGCCGAGATAACGCAGATATTGCTCGCCCAAGGGTCGGTCGAGACCCAAGGCGGCGCGCAATGCCTGCCGATCCGCCGGTCGGGCGCTTTCCCCCAACATGGCCTCCACCGGATCACCCGGCACCAGATGGATCAGCAGGAACACCAGGGTGCAGACGCCGAAGACCACCAGGAGCGCCGAGCCGATGCGAGGCAGAATAAGCCGCATCATGCCTCCTAACAACCGAGCAATCCAGATTGAACCCGGCAGGATAATCCTGTATCGACGCCGGTATGTCCAAAGTCGCGGAACAAAAGAACGTAAAGAAGAAATCCGTCATTCGTTACGGAGCAGGCGAACGCTACGGATTCGACTTGACTATGCTCACATCTGCGCGCCTTCGCACTTTAGAGCCTGTCTGGCTTACGCGTTCGTGGCGAGAGATCAAGGGGTCGAGGCGGATTTTCCGCTCGATTGAGGCAATAGCGGGCCTATTTAACGAAACCGAGCGGGAAAGCTGACCGGGTCTCTTCGATTCCGTACCTTCTCGACTCCGTAGTCGAACAGCCGTATGCCAGACAGGCTCTTAATATGTATCTTCCACCAGGCGCCATCACCGCAGCGGATCAATGTTAACAGCCCTTAGATGTCGGGTCCCGGATGATTGCATAGGATCTAAGATTGGGTTGACTATAGGACGTCTGGACGTCTACCATATCGCCCAATGGAACGGCAAACTACCAGAAATTTCCCCCGACAAGTGAGAGACGCCATCTTTCAGGTTCTATCGCTGACGTCCAAGCTTCATTGACTGTTAAAGAGATAGCGGGCCGAGTGGAACGAATCACTTAGGACCAACGGTTTCGTCTACCTGTATAATTACTTATCCCGCAGAAAATTTGCAACACAAAACGCCCCTTCAGACACTCCAAGAATGGTACGCACAGCAGCCCAGCTGTTTAAAAAAAAGTCCGCGCAATCATCCGGGACCCGACAATTATAAAATACCAGCGGACAGCTTCCATAGTTGTCAAGCGCATAGAGCTAACAGGCAAAATTTGGTGAGAAACAGCCTTTGATGTTCGTTGCTTTGAAGTTCAGCCCTAAAAGGTTACACCAGTTATGAAACCCATAAGCATGAACGTGTGATTATAGGAATCCGAGGTTCGGGTACGCTTATTGCTGGGAGCAGGACCCTTGATTTGAAAGTGAATGACATTGCTTTACGCATAGCTCCACATCAGCCCCATTAGATAAAAAATACCACCGACCGTCCCTTTCGGTTTCTTTTGTATTGTGGATCATGAACGGATAAGCCCAGAATATCTGGATTAATCGTGCTTTTCTTGACATCCTATTCTTCTTCCGTCACTTTCCCTAACGAGCTGCGGGTGATATCGGCCCGGCTCTCCAGATCTACCAACAGGTTCTCGTAGTAGGCGCGGCCAATGTCCCGCGTCAGACCCTTGCGTATCTGGTCACGGGTCGCCTCGTCCAGGTCCTCAAGGGAGCCGTCCACGACTTCGGTCAGGATCACCACGGCACCATCCCCGCTATTCAGGGACAGACTGCCGTAGTTTTCGCTGCCTCGATTCGGGCGACTCAGGGTAAAGGCGAAATCGAGGATTTGTGCCGGTATCTGCTCCGCATCCCGCGCGACTAACCCGAAGTCCTCCACCTGGTAGTCCCCGGCGATCACTGATAGGGTCCCGCCGGCGGTCAGGGCATCCGCCAGTTCAGTGGCCTTGGCAGCGGCCACATCTGCGGCCTGCTTGTCGCGCAGGATGGTCACGATCTCGTCGCGGACCGCATCCAGGGGTTTGGCGGTTGCCTCTTCGTGCTCTAGTACGCGCAGTACAACCGCCTGCAGCTGGTCGTGATCGGGTTCGATGAGATCACTGTTGTTACCTTCCAGGAGCACCTCATCGCTGAAGGCGGCGCCGAGCACCTTGGGGTAAGCCAGGATGCCTTCCCCACCGGAGCGATCGATCCAACCGCTGGTCTGAAGCTCAAGGCCAAGGGCCTCAGCCGCGGGCTCCAGACTGTCCGGCGACTCATAGCTGAGGTTGGCCAGACGCTCGGTCGACTCGAAAAACAGGCCTTCGTTACCACGCTGCTCCAGGTCAGCAATGAGCTCAGGTTTCACCGCTTCGAAGGGCTTGGTCTCCCCCGGATCGATTCCGGTGACCTCGATCAGGTGGTAGCCGAAGCGGCTGCGGATGACCTCGCTGAGTTGGCCCGGGTCGAGGGCAAATGCAGCCTGATCGAGGGCCGGGTCCAGCAACCCCTGCTCGATGAATCCGAGGTCCCCACCCTGCGCCGCCGATCCCGGGTCCTGGGACAGCTCCTTTGCTAAGGCGGCAAAATCCTCCTCACCCGTAATCCGCTCCCGGATCTCTGCGATAGCCGCCTTAGCCGCGTCTTCTTGCGCCGCGTCGGCCCCCGCGTCCAGGGCGATCAGGATATGGCGCACACGACGCCTTTCAGGCTGGGTGAAGCGGTCCTTCTCCGCTTCGTAGTGCTCGCGCAATTCCTGCTCACCGGGTACCTCGGGTGGGGCAATGGATCCGGCATCCAACACCAGGTATTGGATCCGTATCCGCTCCGGAATTTGAAACCGCGACCGGTTCGACTCGTAGTAGGCGGTAACCTCCTCGTCGGAAACCGGCTCTTCGCTCAGGAAGGCGGACTTGGGCACACGGATGAAACTCAGACGCCGTTGTTGACGATCGAGCCGAACGGTCGCTTCGAGCGCTCTGTCCGGCAGGATCTCCGTGGCAACGATGGCCCGCAATAGCTGGGTACCCACGATTTGCCGGCGTAGCTCGTCCTCGAACTGGTGGGGAACCATGCCCTGTAGCTCGAGCATGCGTTCGTAGGTTGGGTTGTCGAACTGCCCGTCCTTCTGAAACGCAGGGTCGCTCAGGATGGAGCCACGCAGCTCCCGATCCGAGGCACGCAACCCCAGATCCTCGGCGGTTTGCATCAGAAGACTGTCCCGAATCATCTGATCGAGCACCTGGCCCCGCATTGCGTTGTCGTCGAACAGCTCCGGACGGTAGGCAGCCCCCAGCCGGTCCCGCAGTCGGGCCTTGAACCCCCGGTAGTGATCGTCGAGCTCGCGTTCGGTGATCTCGACCCCGTTGACCGTCGCCACTACCGGCTCTGCGCCGACCCCCAGATAAGACTGGATACCCCAAAGCGCAAAGGGGATGCTGATGAAGATCACGATCACCCAAGCGATCCAACCCTGGGCACGCTCTCGAATCGTCTGCAACATGGCTGATTGCTTTGGAAATACTCGGGGCTGTTCACACGCGGGTAGTACTTAATATGTAGTGATCGTGTAGTCATCCCACCGAAGAGGGAAAAGGCTCAGTAGCAAGCTCATCACTACACATTAGGCACTACCCACACGCGGCCCCAACGAAAACGGGGTATCCCACAGGATACCCCGCCTCCTCGATGCCGGTTCTGTCATTTTTTGGCGGAGTGGACGGGACTCGAACCCGCGACCCTCGGCGTGACAGGCCGATATTCTAACCAACTGAACTACCACTCCATGCTTACTCGGCACTCCGTGCCCGCCTGGTGGGTGCTGCAGGGCTCGAACCTGCGACCCTCGCCTTGTAAGGGCGATGCTCTCCCGGCTGAGCTAAGCACCCGGAAGACGATACTTTATTGTACTGCATCCTTCAGCGCCTTTCCAGCCTTGAACGTCGGTACTTTCGAGGCGGCGATCTCGATTGTCTCACCTGTTTGGGGATTGCGTCCCGTCCTCGCTGCCCGCTCCTTTACGGAAAAGGTGCCGAAACCGATCACCGATACGGTGTCTCCCTCCTTCAACGCGACGGCGATGGCATCCGTCAAGCCATCCAAGGCCCTACCTGCTGCCGACTTGGAAATGTCCGCTGCCTCCGCCATTACCTCGACAAGATTCGACTTGTTCATTCATCTCCCCTCCCCTGTTGAGTTTAAGGGCCCATCCAATACCCCGTTGGATCCGGCCCTGAATACCGCTCTCGCGTCCGCTGACTCTATAGCGGTCACCCCTATAGCTGTCAACCGACGTCGGTTCCGCACCTGAGTTGCAGCATGTTTACCGGTCGCTCACAACTATATCCTATCGCTTATAGCCTGTCTGGCTTACGCGTTCGTAGCGAGGGATCGAGGGGCAAAAGATAAGATTTTGCGCTCGATCGAGGCGAACAGTGGACCTATTTAACGAGATCGAGCGGGAAATCTGACCGGTCCTTCTCGATTCCGCAGTAGAACAGTCGTAAGCCAGACAGGCTCTTACAGTTTAGTTCAGAGTTCAGTGATGGGTTCGCGCACCTATACCCTGCTCCTTGGCGGCCTCCGGTGTCGGTTCACATGCTTCGGCCTTGGCCGGCTCCGCTGCCTCCGGGTCGGCTGCCTTCACTTCAGGCAGCTCGCTCAAGGCGATATCCAGCACCTCGTCTATCCAGCGCACCGGCCGAATATCCAGATTCTGCTTGATATTCCTGGGAATTTCGGTCAGGTCGCGTGCGTTCTCCTGGGGGATGACTACCGTATCTATCCCGCCGCGATGAGCGGCCAGTAGTTTCTCTTTCAGTCCCCCGATAGGTAACACCTCGCCCCGCAGGGTGATCTCTCCGGTCATGGCCACATTCGAGCGCACGGGGACCTTGATCAGGGCGGAGACCAGGGCCGTGCACATGGCCACTCCGGCGCTGGGTCCATCCTTCGGCGTCGCGCCTTCGGGAACATGGATATGGGCATCGAGCTTCTGGTGGAACTCCAGATCGATCCCTAAGGCCTGGGCGCGGCTGCGCACCACGGTCATGGCTGCCTGGATCGATTCCTGCATCACGTCTCCAAGCTGCCCGGTGTAGGTGAACTTGCCCTTGCCCGGGACCAGGGTGGATTCGATCCGCAGCAGCTCACCCCCCACTTCTGTCCAGGCCAGGCCCGTGACCTGACCCACCTGATCGAACGCGTCCGCGCGCCCGAAACGGTACCGCTGCACCCCCAGGTATTTTTCAAGTGCCTTGGGGGTTACGACCACCGAGGAAACGCGCTTCTTGAGCAGTATATCCTTGACGACCTTACGGCAGATCTTCGAGAGCTCCCGCTCCAGGTTGCGTACACCGGCCTCGCGCGTATAGTAGCGGATAATGTCCCGAACCGTGCTCTCGCGGATGGCGATCTCTGCTTTTTCGAGACCATTGTTCTTCATCTGCTTGGGGATGAGATAGCGATCGGCGATCGCGAGCTTCTCGTCCTCCGTGTAACCGGAAAGACGGATCACTTCCATGCGATCCAAGAGGGCCGGCGGAATATTGAGGGTATTCGCCGTCGCCACGAACATCACCTCCGAGAGGTCGAAATCCACCTCCAGGTAGTGATCGTTGAAGGTGTGGTTCTGCTCCGGGTCCAACACCTCGAGCAACGCGGACGCCGGATCGCCCCGGAAGTCCATGGCCATCTTGTCGATCTCGTCCAGGAGGAAGAGTGCGTTACGCGATCCCACCTTGGATAGATTCTGGATGATCTTCCCCGGCAAGGCACCGATATAGGTGCGCCGGTGGCCGCGGATCTCCGCTTCGTCGCGCACTCCCCCTAAGGACATACGCACGAACTTGCGGTTGGTGGCCCGCGCAATCGAGTGTCCCAGTGAGGTCTTGCCGACCCCGGGGGGGCCGACGAGACACAGGATCGGCCCCTTGAGCTTGCGCACCCGTTGCTGCACGGCCAGGTACTCGAGGATCCGCTCCTTGACCTTCTCCAATCCGTAGTGATCGGCCTCTAATACCGCTTCGGCAACCTTGAGATCGTTACGGATGCGCGTGCGTTTCTTCCAGGGCACGTTGATCAGGGTGTCTACATAGTTGCGAACGACTGCGGCCTCCGCGGACATGGGGGACATGAGTTTGAGCTTGTTGAGCTCCGACTGCGCCTTGGCCTTCACGCCCTTGGGCATGCCCGCCGCTTCGATGCGCTTGCCCAGATCATCGATTTCACTGGGGGCCTCGTCCATCTCGCCCAGTTCCTTCTGGATGGCCTTCATTTGCTCGTTGAGATAGTACTCCCGCTGATTCTTCTCCATCTGCCGCTTCACTCGGCCCCGGATCCGCTTCTCCATCTGGAGGATGTCGTTCTCCGCCTCCATGAGGCCCATGAGATGCTCGAGCCTGGACTGCACCTCGATCACTTCCAGGACGCGCTGCTTCTCGTCCAGCTTCAGGGACATGTGAGCGGCCATGGTATCGGCCAGCCGGCCGGCCACATCGATGCTCGATAAGGACGTCAATACCTCGGGGGGGACCTTCTTGTTGAGCTTGACATATTGGTCGAACAGGCCGATGGCCGAGCGCATCAGGACTTCCTGCTCCCGCTCGTCCGCCTCCATGACCTCGACCAGGAGCAGGATATTGGCGGAGAAGGCGTCTTCGGTGGTGATGAAGGTGTCGATTTGCGCCCGTTGGTTGCCCTCCACCAGCACCTTGACGGTACCGTCCGGAAGCTTGAGCAGCTGCAGGATGCTGGCCAGAGTTCCCACACCATATAAATCCTTGACTCCCGGGTCGTCCACATCCGGGCTCTTCTGTGCGACCAAGAGGATCTGCTTATCGTTCACCATCGCGCTGTCGAGCGCCCGGATGGATTTTTCGCGGCCGACAAACAACGGAATGACCATGTGAGGGTAGACCACCACATCGCGCAGCGGCAAAACCGGTACGTCCTGGGAAACGACCTTATTTATAGAGCCGGGTATATCGTTCTGGGCCATGGAAACTCTGTGCTCAGCTGATGTCTCGCCTCTTTGGTGTGCCATCCTAGGCCTTGGGCTCCGGTCCCGACGGTACCGAAAGAATAGGCAAAACGGAAGTTAAGAATATTGCGTCTGTTCGGGAAAGCTAAGTTCGGGCGCCCGGAGTCTTACTTCAACACCCTTTCGGCCCCACCTGTGGCCGGGTCGCCTGAACCGGCACTCTGCGACCTGAATGCGTCGACCCGATCACCCGGTCAGTCCGACGCGGCGAGCTGTTGGTCGCCCCCATCGTAGATGATGAAGGGGTCGCTCTCGCCTGAAATGACCGAGCCGTCGACGACCACCTTGCTCACATTGTCCATCGACGGCAAGTCGTACATGATGTCGAGGAGGGCTTGCTCCATGATGGTGCGCAGGCCACGGGCGCCGGTCTTGCGATCCATCGACTTGTGTGCGATTGCCGTCAGGGCATCGTCGCGCAGCTCCAAGCCGCACCCTTCCATCTCGAAGAGCCGGGCGTATTGCTTGGTCAGTGCATTTTTGGGCTCGATAAGGATACGCCTCAAGGCCGCTTCGTCCAGCTCTTCGAGCGTAGCGATGACCGGGAGGCGACCGACGAATTCAGGGATCAGGCCGTAGCGAATGAGGTCCTCCGGCTCGACCTCACGCAGGAGCTCGCCGACCTTCTTCTGGTCATCCTCACCCTGTACCTCTGCCGCGAAGCCGATCCCTCCCTTTTTCGAGCGAGTGCGGATCACCTTCTCGAGACCGGCAAAGGCCCCCCCGACGATAAACAGGATGTTGGCGGTATCTACCTGCAGAAATTCCTGCTGCGGATGCTTACGCCCACCCTGGGGCGGTATCGAAGCGACGGTGCCCTCGACGAGCTTCAGCAAGGCCTGCTGCACCCCCTCTCCCGATACGTCGCGGGTGATGGAAGGATTATCCGATTTGCGCGAGATCTTATCGATTTCGTCGATATAGACAATGCCCGTCTGGGCCTTCTCCACATCGTAGTCACACTTCTGCAACAGCTTCTGAATGATGTTCTCCACGTCCTCGCCCACATAGCCTGCCTCGGTCAGGGTGGTGGCATCGGCGATTGTGAAAGGGACGTTCAGCAGGCGCGCCAGGGTCTCGGCGAGCAGCGTCTTGCCGGAACCCGTGGGGCCGATGAGCAGGATATTGCTCTTGGCGATCTCGATATCTTCCTTGGTATCGCCGGCCTCGAGCCGTTTGTAGTGGTTGTAGACGGCGACCGAGAGCACCTTCTTCGCCTGCTCCTGACCGATGACGTACTGATCCAGGATTTCCTTGATCTCGCGGGGCTTGGGCAGCTTGCTGGTCGCCTCGCCGACACTCTCCTCTATCTCCTCGCGGATGATGTCGTTGCACAGATCGACGCATTCGTCGCAGATAAAAACTGAGGGACCTGCGATCAGCTTCCGCACCTCGTGCTGACTCTTACCACAGAACGAGCAGTAAAGCAGCTTGGCATCGTGGTTCTTGCCGCGGTTGTTGCCACTCATGTGCAGTGTTCTCCGAAGAATCTACTCGTACAGTGGTGCTGAAATACCGATAGCATAGGAGTCATTTTTTGCCGCGAATGAACGCCAATGAACGCAAATCGGTTGTAATAAGGTCACATGATCTTTGTCTGTCCGCAGATGACGCAGATGCTCACAGATTGTTTCGTTTTTAATCTGTGAAAATCTGTGGATAGATCGAAGCGACCGGATCATTTTCCCATACTCAATCCGAACCTCGGCGGTTCCGCTTTTTACCATCAATCAACATAGAATCAGTCGAGACCGATTCGCCATCATCGACGGCTCTTGATTCATTTGCGTTGATTTGCGTTAATTTGCGGCTAAATCTTCCGTGAAGATCCTGTTAGTTCAATGTTATCGTTATTAAAGCATCTGTACTAGCCCGCGTAGGGCGGATAAGCTTGCGCCATCCGCCGTATGCCAGCCACCTCCATCGCCCTGCCCGACCCGACCGACGGGCCGCCCTCCGGCGGGTGACGGCGCACCCACCGCCACGGCGATCACGGTTGCTTGGCGTACGCACCTAACCCGCCCTACGGACTTGCCGAGCCCCAACCCCTCTCCCGGCGGGAGGGTGTCGTAAAAGTCATTTCGAACCACAGAGAACGCAGGGAAAGGAATCGGCCAATTCTCTGCGTTCTCTGTGTCCTCTGTGGTTTGAATTTCACGGACTGGCAGCTGACGCCACGTTTTTGCGATACCCTCGGCGGGAGAGGGACTCTTACGGTTACGATGTCAAACTCAATACTCTTTCGCCCAAGTCGGCAAAAACACGATTAAAATTGTTCCTACTGATCTGCATTGTCTTTTCTGCATGACCAAAAACTTTCCCTTCTTCGGCAATTTCATTATCGGTTAACGAAAATACCGGTTTTGATACTTGTTGGCTGATCGCTATCAAAGAATTAAAGTCTGGTATATGCGCCAAGTCATACGGCTTCAGGTCTGTATTCCTCAATGCCAGATCCATCTTCTTTCCATCAATCACGCAGTCTATTTCTTCAAGCGACGGAATGAGACTTTCATTTATTGATTTTCTTATTATATCTATCCATTTTTGGAAGGATTTAGCTGGCTTTTCCTTTCGTGGCCGATACCGTTGTTGAATAGCTCCTAAAAATTTCGGGCTATTATGTATCGGAAAATTTGCCACGGAGAAATCGTTGTCCTCTATAAATCGGATAACATCTTTATGCCATTTTCTTATATTTTTCTCAAGGGATCCTACGGCTTGTAAACAGAAATAATCCGGGGATGTCGGTATAATAAAAACTTTCCATTTTTTCATTTTCAACGGCACCATATCCCAACACAAGCCCGGTAAGATTGCATTGCGGATCGAGGTCGACAATAAGCACCTTTTTATTATGGTTAGCCAGAACCCAACCAAGATTAAAGGCCGTCGTCGTCTTGCTGACTCCACCTTTGTGGTTGAATAAACATACTGATTTTGTCATTTTACCGGCAGATCTCTGTTTACGTGATTTTCTCGTTCCCACGCGCTGCGTGGGAACCTGAAGCTTCGCGCCGCGGAGGGAATCAGGCCTGTATCCCCTATCAACCGATGCGGTTCGCGCCACCCAGTAGAGCCGTCCTGAAAGTTCTCCCGCGCTCACCGCATCCTACGCCCTTTGCCGACTATTCCGGCACCGCGGCGGCCTCCCGTTCGGCGAGGACCTGGTCGACAAGACCATATTCCATGGCCTCCTCGCCGCCCATGAAGCGGTCCCGCTCCGTGTCCTCCGCAACCTTCTCCACCGGCTGCCCGGTATGGTGGGAGAGGATCCGGTTGAGGCGATCACGAATGTGCAGTATCTCGCGAGCGTGAATGTCCACGTCCGTCGCCTGGCCTTGAAAGCCGCCCAAGGGTTGATGGATCATCATCCGCGAGTGCGGCAGACAAAAGCGTTTTCCGGTGGCACCCCCGGCCAGCAACAGGGCACCCATGCTGGCTGCCTGGCCGATACACATGGTGCTCACGTCCGGTCGGATGAAGCGCATGGTGTCATAGATGGCCAGCCCGGCGGTCACCGTACCTCCGGGCGAGTTGATGTAGAGGTGGATATCCTTGTCGGGGTTCTCCGACTCCAGGAAGAGGAGTTGGGCGACCACCAGGTTCGACGTATAGTCTTCCACCGGCCCGACGAGGAAGATGACGCGCTCCTTGAGCAGGCGCGAGTAGATATCGAAAGAACGCTCCCCACGCGCCGTATGCTCGATGACGATGGGGACCAATCCGAGGTTTTTCGGGTCCCACCCATTGTGGTCGGAAACTGTGCTCATAGGCTGTTCGTCGTACCATTTACATTCATAGTTTAGGGTCCGCGTGTGGCCCTATTCCGTGTGACTGCAATGCCCACCGACCGGGCTTCCAGTCAACAGCTGCCCGTCGTTGGCCTCCTGATCGATGCGGTTCGCGGTCTGCCCCCCGTCTGTCGTGCCCCATCTTGCCGTGCCGGTACAGGCAGGTATTCCTGGAGCAGTCGGCAGGCGCTCACCGCATCCTACACACCCTGAAACCTAAGCATGACGACCGCGGAGCTCATTCGACTGCCGCGGCTGTGCTCAGCTTCTCGAAGGTCGTCGGTTCGTCCTCGACCCTTATCTGGTCCAGCACCCAGTCGACCACCTGGTTCTCCAGGGTGAGGGACTCTACCGGGGCCAGGCGTTCCTGGTCGGCATAGAAATAGTCGATGGCCTGCTGTGGATTTTCATAGGTCGAGGCCAAACCTTCCACCATCTCCCGTACCCGTTTCGGATCGACCTCGATGCCGTTGGCCTTGATGAGCTCACCGACAATCAGACCGAGCGCCACCCGCCGACTGGCCCGATCCCGAAACAGGTCGTCGGGGAGCTCGAAGTTACTGCCTCTCAAATTCCGACGAATCTGCTGCTTGAGTGCCCCGATCTCCTCCCGGACAAGGGCCTCCGGAAGGTCGATCCGGTTTACTTCCAACAACAGGTCCATGACCTGCTCTTTGACCCTGGCCTGGATCAACTCCTTAAGCTCACGCTCCATGTTCTGGCGCAGCTCCAGGCGGAACCCGTCCAGGTCTCCATCCGGGAAACCCAAGCCTCTCGCGAAATCCGCATTCAGCTCAGGCAGCACCGGTTCGGCAACCTCGCCGACCCGGACAGTGAAGACGACCGGCTTCCCACTCAAGTGTTCGGACGGATGCTGGTCCGGAAAATCCGGAAAAGTGAGGTCCAGCCGTCGCTCGTCCCCCGCCTGTACCCCCACCAGACCCTCTTCGAAACCGGGGAGCATGTCCCCGAGACCGAGCTCGACCTCGATATCCTCCGCGGAGCCACCCTCGAACGGCTCGCCGTCCAGCGTTCCGGTATAGGAGATCTTGAGTCGATCGCTTAACTGGGCCGGACGTTCCACGACCGACCAGGTCCTTTGCTGCTCACGCAACCGCATGAGCATGGCTTCCAGATCCGCATCCGCCACCTCGGCCACTGGCCGCTTGAGGGTCTTGCCGTCCAGACGACCCAGCTCGAACCGGGGCAATACCTCGAACACCGCCCTATAGGCATAGCGCCGGGCGGACACGTCCATGTCGGGTTCGATCCGCGGAACCCCAACCGGTCGCAGTTCCTCCTTGGCAACGGCCTCGGAAAAGCTGGTTCGCATCAGCTCGCCGAAGACTTCTTGGCGCATTTGCCCACCGTAACGCTGACGCAAGACCTTCAGCGGCACCTTGCCGGGGCGGAATCCCGGCACCCTGGCGGAATGGGCGAATTCACGCAGGCGCTTTTCCACCTCGGCATCGACCTGATCCGCTTCCAGGCCGACGGTCATCCGCCGCTCCAGCCCTTGCCCGTTTTCCACTGCTACTTGCATCGTCTTTCTTTACTCCAAGCCGGTGCCGGGAAACCAACGACCCATTGCCCGCTGCCGCTTCACGTTCGATAACCAATCGGACCTCGTCTCATAACCCCGGATAGCTTCCGACGCAGATGAACGCAAACACAGGATACGTCTGCTCGTGTCCGGCTCGCTCATTGTGGTCCGGATCCGGGTCGATGTCGATGCGTGGTTCAATTAGGCCAATCTTAGCCGATTTGCCGGCTAAGCCGCCTCTGGTCGTGGAGTAGATTGTAAACCGCAACGGCGCAGAAGAATTACCAAAATCGCACTCAATGCCCCTCGCGGGTCATGCGTTCGAGGCGGCTTGCAGCCAGACGTGCCTCGGTGGTATCCGGAAACCTCTCGATCATGTTCTGCAATATTCTGCGCGCCCGTTGCCAATCGCCCTTCTCGTAGTGGATGTAACCGATTTTCAACAGGGATGCCGAGACCTTGGGACTCAGTGGATAGTCTGTTGTTACGCGCTGAAATTGGGTCAGCGCAGTCGCATAGTCGCGCTTGACATAGTTGGTCTCACCCAGCCAATAACGTGCATTGTCCGCAAACTCGCCGTTCGGATAGCGCGCCAGCAGGTCTTCGAATCCCCGTACCGCCTCTCCATAGCGGCGCTGCTTGAGTAGATCGAAGGCGTTATGGTAGGCCTGCTGTTCCTCGTTCGGCGTACCCGAAACCGGCGGGGAGTGTGTCGATGGCGCATCAGCCGCGGCCAGATCTTGCGGTGCCTGTAAGGCTTCCCTACCAATGGTATTCCCGGATGCCGGTGGGGGCGAGGTGCCTGCCGATCGATCCCGCAGGCGTGCGTCCAGGTCCAGGTATTGTTCCCGTTGCCGGCGTTTCAGGGTGGAAAGCGCGTGCTCCTGTAAATCGACCCGACCGTGTAATCGCTGCACTTCCTGTTGCAGGCGTTGAATCTGCAGCAGCAGGTCGGATAGGCGCTGATCGGCGGCAACCGAGAACGCCGGTATCAAGATGCAGACCAAAACGGAGAGGATTGCCCGCAAGCTCATCACCGCTATCTCAATAGACCAGCTCGACGCGCCTGTTCAAGGCCCAGGCGGACTCGTCGTGATCCGGGTCTAGGGGGCGCTCCTCGCCGTAGCTCATGGTGCGGAGCCGGCTGTCCGGTACCCCTTCAGCGAGCAGGAAGCTGCGCACGGTGCCCGCGCGTTGGTCTCCCAGGGCCAGGTTGTACTCCCGGGTACCGCGTTCGTCGGTATGGCCGTCCAGGGTCACCGAGGCGGCGGAATCCGCAGCCAGATAGGACGCATGGGCGCGTAGGATATGGAGGAACTGGGGCTGTATGTCGCTACTGTCATATTCAAAGTAGATCGTGCGCTGGGAGAGGGGGCTCGATGGATCCTTCAGGTCTGCCGCCCGGTACCCGCCTTGCCTACCTGGGGGGGACGCAACGGCGGTACCGGCGGGTCCTCTAACGGTGGAACCCGTCGGCGCTTGCCGGTCGATGGGCTGGGTGGGACAACCGCTCAATGAGAGGACCGCCGACAGTGCGATCAGCGTGGTGCCGAGCGTCTTGTGCAAGCTCATTTTCATCTGGGTGAGGGATCAAGAAGCGTCGATGATAGCGGGCCGATTGCGACCGATTTGCGTTGATTGGCGGTAAACAGCGGAACTGCCGAGGTTCGGATTGAGTATGGGAAAATGATGCGGTTGCTTCGATCTATCCGCGGATCACACGGATTTTCACAGATTAAAAACGCAACCATCCGTGAGCATCTGCGTCATCTGCGGACAGTAAAGATCATGTGATCTTTTGCGATCGATTGGCGTTCATTTGCGGCAAAAAAATGTTTCCCATGTTATCGGTACTTCGGTATTGCCATACTAGGTTACGGCGAATCGGGTCGCGTAGCCAAATCCATCCAAGGCAGCCGCAGGCCGTTCGGATCGGTACCACTGTCTCCTATTAGCGAGCCCCTATTAGCAAGCAGGGCTAACGTAACAGGGGGGACCAGGCCGGCTCGCGCACGTCGCTCAGCCCCTGAGACAACCGCTGGCTGACGGACCCATCCACCGAGACCGCGGACAGAATGCTTCGGCCACCATGCAGCGTCGCATAAATTACCATGGTGCCGTTGGGAGCAAAACTCGGGGACTCGTCCAACCTGCCGCTGCTCAGCGACCGCATCGTCCCGGTATTCAAATCCAACAGGCCGATGCGAAAGCTGCCGTCGATCCGGGTCACGCACAGGATGGAACGGCCGTCCGGCGCATAGGAGGCGCGGCCATTATAGTCGTTTTCGAAGGTGACCCGTGCCGCGGTCCCCCCGGTGGCCGGGATGCGATAGATTTGAGGACTCCCGCCGCGGTTGGAGGTGAAGATGATGTGGCGGCCGTCAGGCGACCAGGCGGGTTCGGTGTCGATGGCGAAGTGGTCTGTGACCTGACGCAGGTTGCGGCTTACCAGATCCAAGACATAGATGTCCGGGTTACCGCCCTTCGACAGGGTCATGGCCAAGCTGCGGCCATCCGGCGACCAGGCCGGGGACCCATTGATGCCCTTGAAGCCCGCGATTCGTTCCCGTCGGCCCGTGGCCATCTCCTGGAGGTAGATGGCGGTCCGGCGATTCTCGAAGGATACATAGGCCAGCTGACGTCCGTTCGGTGACCAGGCCGGGGACATGATGGGGTCACGGGAGGACACGATGGTCTGCGGATTGTGGCCGTCCGCGTCCGCCACCTCGAGCTTGATCCGTTGGCCACCCCGATTTCCATCGGAGGTTACATAGGCGATACGGGTGGCGGCAACCCCCGGAGAGCCGGTCAGCCGCTCGTAGATCATGTCGGCGATTCGGTGCGCGGCATATCGCAGCTCCGAAGCGCGGCTGGTAAAGGTCATGGCCGCCAGCTGCTTACCGCGAAAGACATCGAACAGGACGCAGCTGACATCGTAGCCGCCCACGGCCGCCCGCTCGACCTTGCCGATGACCAGATTGTCCATCGCCACCAGGCGCCAGTCGCGCAGGTCCACCTCCTCGGCTGTGTGGGGGGTAGCCATCATGTCACGGCGGGGCATGGGCCGGAAACGCCCGGTTCGGGCCAGATCGGCTGCAATAACGGCTGCCACATCTTCGGCAAGCACCCCACCGCCCTCAGGCCCCGCGAAAGGGACGATGGCGATGGGCTGGGCCCCTTCGGTGCCACCGGTGATCTCGATGGTGAGGCGGGCCTGGACCCCGATCGACCAGATCAGCAGGAACAGTAGCGAGAGAACGGACAGTGGTTTCATGGGTTGTTTTTTTAGTGATCAGTGGCTAGTGGTCACCAATCACCGGTTATCGACCACTAAACGCTGAGGTGTGTGAGCCAGAAGATACTATAAATCCGCAATATCGGTTGAAGCCGGGTGCTAGGCGCCAGAAGACATCACCCTCACCGATTATGCCCCCAAGCCAGCGAGCTGGTTGAATTGAAGGTGATGCGGCCAGTCGATTTTCATGGCCCTATCGGGAGTATCATGTCGCTTCTTTTCCCTTTTGACCCTTGTTCTTCTCTTGGGAATGCCTGTGTGACTGATGCTGATGAAGCGATTCTTATAGCCAGCCAGGAAGGAACTTTCATCCCAGAACACCTTGCCGACCTCTTGACAATATTTGATAAAACACTGGGTTCCCATCAGCTGTTTAACGATCTGGTTCCATGCATCCTTAGTACGCTTGATCTCGATATACAGGATACATTTCCTTTCCGCACTGATGATGACGTAATCAGCACGTTTGCATTCACCATGCAGCCCTTTGAAGATGTCATCCGGTGAGCGAAAGGCGTCCACTTTGATTACTATCGCATCGGCCGGCAGACTGCGAATGGTCGCACTGGAATCGGGCGCTTGGGGTTCGCGAAGCCTGACGAGTGGTTTGCCATAATCTTCTTGCAGCGGCACCAGCGCGGTATCCCGGATCATCTGGGAGAGGATGTCCATGTCCATCATGATTCATCATCCCCCCAGACGATTTCTTCCTGGATGCGGTTCATATCCTCTATGGTCTTATCGAAACTCCTGGCCTCTATTCCATACTTGCCGTCGATATCGGCCGGAACAAGCGTCGGATATCGACCGCGCTTTTTTGCGCCATCCGGCTCGATGAGGGCCTCTTCCGCTATGTACACCCGTACTTTTTCAGGGGCGAGCAGCTCCGATGCTCCATAGTGCTCGCGTTCCGCCAGCGCCTGCAACCGTTCTCCACCCTGATTGAGCATAATCAGGGTATTCAGCTCCTTGATGATGTAGTCACTATGGGTCGTGATGAATACCTTGATGCCGAGGTTGACCAGTCTTGCAAAGAGGCGGGCAATCCTTCGTTGATTCTCCGGATGGAGATTCAGCTCCGGCTCGTCGATCATGAGCAGATCGCCCGGTGCGACTACATGGCGGAGATAGAATCCGATATCCAGGAGTGAACGCACGGCACTGGAGCTCTCATCCATGGTCAGCCTGACGCGCTTGCCCTTTGGAAGGTAATAGATATCATCGTCTTTTGTTGCCAGGTAGTCACCGCCGATAATGTCAGCAAAGTCATGCAAGATTTCTGTATGATCTTTTGAAATAAAACTCTCTTTTTTAGTGAGCCTTTCGAGCCGGCTATTAAATTCAACATTCGACGTGACTGGCAGAGCATAATCTTTATAGGCCCCAAATAATAGATCAAAAAAGTTTCTCTTCTTTTCCGTTGAAGTCATTTCTTCAAGCAGGCCATTAAAGTTGAGTTCCTTTCTGAAGATCGCGGCGCCGGTGCGTTCCGCACTGGCAATGAAAGGACGCGGAAAAAGATTTCCAAAAATAATATCTTTCAAGGCATTGCTGATGGTCCTGCTGATGACATCCGGCGGTATTCCGACCTTTTCTTTCTCGACCAGCAGGGAAATCGTGACCAGTTGGGAATCGGCCTTTTTTGCAATGGAAAAGAGTTGCGCTTTCGCGGCCCCCATGGTGCGTTCAAAGGTCGGATTCGGCTGGATGTCACTTGGATCGAGGTCAACGGAAAAATGGCTATCAGAGAAATGCTTATCCGGTGAGGCAAAAATACGTGGGAGCTGTTCGGTGAATTCTCCGCACCAATCTTTCAGTATGGTCGGTGCCTTGTCGACGTAGGTGTTCAGATCCAGATCAATACTACCTTCACTCAAAAGACGCTGGACATCTTTATCCGGTACTTCAATGGAAAAGGCATCTCGCCAGAGGGATAGAAACCCGAACAAGGCATAGGTTGCATAGGTTTTACCAGTATTGTTGTGACCGCAAATAATCGTCAACTCGCCGAGGGCAAATTCTGCCTGTTTGATGACGCCCAGATTCTTTATTGAAATCTTCATATCGCTTTACTCCTTAAACCTGCATCCGTTTGCCTTCGCAGGCTCCTTCCGGTCCAATCTTCTGGTGATTGGTAGCTGATAGCTGGATCCCCTCTCCCCAACCCCTCTCCCGGAGAAGGTGTCGCAAAAGCCCGTAGGATGTGGTGAGTGCAGCGAACCGCATCGATTTTTCTCACACAAAGCCTCAAAGACACGAAGAATGCCTCTCTGTCGCCGTTGAAATCCGCAAGCTTTTCATCTTAAGACCAGGATACGACGCTTCCTATCGCTCCCCTTTTTATCCTTGTATCTCTTTGTGCCTTTGTGTCTCTGTGCGATGTAAAAAACTTTCGCGCCGATTCGCGCGATTCGTAGTTTTTGTTCCCGGTTTTTGTGCGCAGCTGTACCAGCAACTCCCCATCAGGGCTTGAAGTCCAACCTCAGATTCCTGAACTGTCCGAACAACTGCCCGGAGGGTACGGGTAGGGGAGAGGCCTTGTAGACAGCGGTCACCACGGAGCGATCGAATGCCGGGTTGCCGCTGCTGCGGATCACCCGCACACCGGCGGGAACCACTTCTCCGCCCGGGATGAGTCTGACCTCTACCAGGCACGAGAGGTCCCGCCCCATACCCGGCTGACGGACCCAGTTTCGGCGGATACGCTCTCGGATCGCGTTCGTGTAGACGCCCAACTCGCCGGCGGCTGCTTGTTCCGCCTCCAAGGCTGCCAGCAGATCCGCCTCCCGCGCCCGTTGGGCCTCCTCCTTGGCCTTGCGTTTGGCCTCCGCTTGGCGCTGAGCGGCTTGCTTGGCCTTGCGTTCGGCTTCGGCCCGTTGCCGGGCCTCCTCTTCGGCCTTGCGCTTGGCCTCCGCTTGGCGTTGAGCGGCTTGCTTGGCCTTGCGTTCGGCTTCGGCCTGTCGTCGAGCCCTTTCCTCGGCCTTGCGCTTGGCCTCTGCTTGGCGCTGAGCGGCCTGCTTGGCCTTGCGTTCGGCTTCGGCCTGTTGCCGGGTCTTCTCTTCGGCCTTACGCTTGGCCTCCGCTCGGCGCTGAGCGGCTTCCTTGGCCTTACGTTCGGCTTCGGCCTGTTGCCGGGCCTTCTCTTCGGCTTTACGCTTGGCCTCCGCTCGGCGCTGAGCGGCTTCCTTGGCCTTACGTTCGGCTTCGGCCTGTTGTCGTGTCTCCTCTTCGGCCTTGCGCTTGGCCTCCGTCTGATGTTGGGCCGCGACCTTCGCCTCTACGGCCTCAGTACTGACGATGGTGGCTTGTACAACCCGCGGCTCGCTCCGTACCTCATCGAAGGTAGCCAACCAGTCCACACTCACCAGGGTAAACGCCGCCAAGATCAGGTGCAGCAACAGGGCGGCCCCGAAGGCCCGCGGGTTCCTGCGCAGGATTTGCCACATCTCTTAAGTACAGGTGCTCTCAACTACCGATAACAGCGAGCCGGCAGGATCCCCACGGAAGATTTGTCCGCAAATAAACGCAAAACGAAACAATCTGCGAGAATCTGCGTAATCTGTGGACAGAAAAGACCGTGTGATCCTTTGCGACCGATTTGCGTTCATTGGCGTTCATTTGCGGCAAAAAAATGATTCCCATGTTATCGGTACTGCTGCACTAGGGCCCGAGGCGTTCCAGCGGGGTTGTGATCAGACCGACGCTCGGAGCCCCCGCGGCCTGGGCCAGCACCATGGCCTCCACCACGCGCCCATAGTCCACGGCGGTGTCGCCCCTAATCATGATGGGTACCCTGGGGTTGTGCTTGAGCACCGTACTGACCCGGGCCAGTAGGGTCTCTCGATCCATCGGCTGGTGCTTGGCCTCCCCTACATCCAGGTAGAGGTCCCCGAACTGATCCACGGTGATGATGACCGGCTCCGAGGTCTCTTCGGAGATGACCTCGGCGTTTGCCTGAGGCAGGTCGACCTTGACGCCCTGGGTAATCAGGGGCGCGGTCACCATGAAGATCACCAGCAACACCAACATCACGTCGATGTAGGGCACGACGTTGATCTCGGACATGAACCGGCGGTGCAGGCGCGACCTTCGCATCCGGAGCGCTCCCATTCGTCCCGTAGGTCCCTTCAGCCCCGCCCCTGGCGTTGCAGTAGAGTCGAGAACTCTTCCATGAATTCCTGGTAGCGGTTGTTCAGCCGCTCCACCTGGTTGGCGTAGCGGTTGTATGCGACCACCGCCGGGATGGCGGCGAACAGCCCGATGGCGGTTGCCACCAGGGCCTCGGAGATGCCCGGCGCCACCAGGGCCAGGGTCGCCTGCTTGACGTTTCCTAGGGCATGGAATGCATGCATGATGCCCCACACGGTGCCGAACAGGCCCACATAAGGGCTGGTGGAGCCTACGGTAGCGAGGAAGGGCAGATTGACCTCCAGGCAGTCCATCTCGCGGCTCAGGGCGACGCGCATGGAGCGTTCGGTGCCCTGGAGGACGGCCATGAGATCCCCGTTGTCGCCCTTACGCAGGCGCATGTACTCCTTGAAGCCGGCCCGGAAGATGGCGGCCGACCCACTCACGCCCCGCGGGTCCCGCTCCAGGTCTCGGTAGAGGGCGCCGAGGTCGCCGCCGGACCAGAAGTGTTGCTCGAAATCGTCTGTGGTCTGCCGCGCCCGCTTCAGGACCCGGGCGCGGTCGAAGATCATGGTCCAGGAGATGATCGAGGCTAGCACCAGGGACACGAGCACCAATTGCACCACGATGCTGGCGTTGAGTACTAGGTCAAGGAGGGAGAGCTCAGCATACATCGACGATCTCCGCCAGCAGCCGTTCCGGTAGGCGAGTGGGACGCAGAGTCTTTTCGTCTATACAGGCAACCTTTATCCGACCCCGGCAGCAGAGGGTGGTGTCTGCCGTGCGGCGTATCTCCTGCACGAAATCCATGCTTGCCTTGCCGCCGGCACGGAGGTCGACGGTGACCGTCAGCAGGTCGTTGAACACTGCCGGGCGTAGGTACGCGATTTCCGCGTGTCGCACGACGAACAGCAGACCCTCGCGCAGCCGCAGTGCGTCCAGCTCGAAGTCCAGGCTGCGTAGCCATTCGGTGCGCGCTCGCTCCATGAACCTAAGGAAGTTGGCATAATAGACCGTACCACCGACGTCCGTGTCATCGTAGTAGACCCGCACCGGCAGGGAAAATCTCGGCTCGCCTTCGTTACTCGACACAGCACACCTGGAAAATTTGAAAAAACCCGATAGGGGCATCTTATCTGGACTCCTCCGCGTTGCAAGGGGATCTGTCGTGTTATAGGGTTGAGGCGGGTGGAGTCGCTTATCCCACGCGGACCACGTGAAGTTTTCAAGCTGCCTTTTTGAGAGATTGCCTAAGAACCAACGCTTTGATCGATATATTCGTAGGGAACGGCCTCCGTGCCGTTCCGCAAACTGTTCGGAACGCCACGGAGGGCGTTCCCTACAGCAAAATCATGCGAAATGGGGTAGTAGAGTTAGCTTTCAACCCATCCGGCCGGATAGAAGACAAGGCTACATCGTGAAAAATCAATGGGCTGGTTTTTAGACGACCTCTGAAAGAAGGTATTAGACTCCCTTAGAGTAACCGGCATCTTTACCAATGAGTCGAGTCTGTGCATTGCGCAAAAGGGAGGGATTCCCCGTTTTGATCCCCTCTCCCCAACCCCTCTCCCGGCGGGAGAGGGGCTTGGGGAGAGGGGCTTTCGGGTCTGTGGAAATATTCGTGTCCATTCGTGTTCATCCGTGGTTCTTGTCAACCGCGATTCCGCATCAATGGTCTGAAGCGAAGCCTCGCTAGGTCTGAATCCCCGATGAAGCAGTCGCTTCAGTTCCGGCTCGGTCAGCAGCTGACCATGACCCCGCAATTGCAGCAGGCAATTCGCCTGCTGCAGCTGTCGACCTCGGATCTTCGGCAAGAGATACAGGAGGCCTTGGATTCCAACCTGATGTTGGAGAATACTGAGGAGGTGGAGTGCCTTAATGGATCCGGTCACCTCCGGTCGATGGACGCGACCCTGGAGACGGCAGGCGTCGCTGCCGATTCGGAGCAGGAGATACAACCCGAGAGCATGCCGATCCCCGATGAGCTGCCGGTCGATGTGGAGTGGACCGATCATTACGACAGCGATCTGCCGAGCCGAGGGGCAAGGGCACAAGCGACCAACGAGATCGATATCTTCGCTCGGCACAGCAAGGCGCCGACCCTCCGAGACCACCTGCACTGGCAGCTCAACCTGAGCCGGTTGGATGCAGCGAGTCTGGCCATCGCCACCGCCATCGTCGATGCCATCAACGAGGATGGTTATTTCACCGCGACGCCGGAGGAGCTCCTCGCCACCTTTGACGATGCGGACCTGACGCCGGAGGAGATCGAAATCATACTCCATCGGGTCCAGTCCCTGGACCCGCCCGGGGTGGGGGCGCGCGACCTGCGCGAGTGTCTGCTGATCCAGCTGCGCCACCTCCCGGAAGGGACCAGGATGCGCGGTCCGGCCATCGAGGTCTGCGACCGCTACTTCGAGGCCCTGGCGAAGAACGACATGGAGCAAATCCGGCGCGCGTTGCGACTGTCCGCCCGAGCTATGGACGAGATCACCGATCTGATCCGTTCTCTACACCCACGGCCGGGGACCTTGATTGCGGACCTCGAGCCCCAGTACCTTGTCCCTGACGTCATCGTGCGGAAGCGGAAAACTGCCTGGGTCGTCGAGCTGAATCCGGAAACGGCACCTAAACTTAGAGTGAATCCGGATTATGCCAAGCTGGTCCGACGCGCCGACCGGAGCCAAGACAACCAGTGTCTCAAGAGCCACCTGCAAGAGGCGCGCTGGTTCATCAACAGCCTGGCCAGCCGCAACGATACTGTGTTGAAAGTGGCCTCCAAGATTGTGGAACTGCAACGGGACTTTCTCGAATACGGCGAAGAGGCGATGAAGCCCATGGTACTGCGTGACGTCGCCGAGGCACTGGAGCTGCACGAGTCCACCATCTCTCGGGTGACGACCAACAAGTACATGGGTACCCCCAGGGGTACGTTCGAGTTCAAGTATTTTTTCTCGAGCCACCTGAGCACGGACTCCGGCGGTGAATGTTCATCGACGGCGGTTCGCGCCTGCATCCGCAAGCTGGTTGCCGTGGAGGATCCACACCATCCGCTGAGCGACAACAAGATCGCGACGGTCCTGGCCGAACAAGGCATCAGGGTGGCGCGGCGGACGGTCGCCAAGTACCGGGAGGGTATGGGGGTTCCGTCCTCGAACGAGCGCAGACGTCCGGGTTGACGAGAGCCTCGAGGCCGTGAAGTCTGCGCAAGGGATTGCGGAGGATTAAAGATTTCAGAGCCGGTCTGGCTTACGCGTTTGTAGCGAGGGGTCGAGGCAGATTTTGCGCTCGATTGAGGCGAAAGCTTAAGTCTATTTAACGAACTCGAGCGGGAAATCTGACCGACCGCCTCGATTCCACAGGAGAACAGCCGTATGCCAGACAGGCTCTCACGTCCGCCGCCGGGAGCCGGTTGGCGCTACTTCGGAAACTTCAGGAGTCATACGATGCAAATCAACCTGACGGGTCACCATGTCAATGTCACGGACTCCCTCAAGGGCTATGTGGAGACCAAGTTCGAACGCCTGGCGCGACACTTTGACCACGTCCTCGACATCCATGTCATCCTCAGTGTGGAGAAGCTGCGCCAAAAGGCGGAGGCCACATTGCACGTCAACGGCGCCAAGGTCTTCGCGGACTCGGTCCACGAGGATATGTACGCAGCGATCGATGGGCTCATCGATAAGCTCAATCGTCAGGTCTTGAAGCACAAAGAGAAGAGGCGCGATCACCGGGGCAACGGCCATAGAGCCCTCGACCAGGACCCGGAACGGGTCTAAATGCCTTGCCTGCGGACCCCCTGGACCCACCTCGTCGTCCGCAATCCCCGGCTACGACAGGTCTATCGAACGACTTCATCACCTACCCATCGGGAGCAGCATCCGATGTTTCCTCCCCACCTCATCGTTGCCGACCGCATCGGCAATGACCTGGAGCTGAGCAGCAAAAAGCGTCTCTTGGAGAGGCTCGGCATGCTTCTCGCCAGCATCGACCCGGATTTAAGTCCGGAAGGCGTGTTCGGGCGTCTGTGCGAGCGCGAACGTCTCGGCAGCACCGGGCTCGGTCACGGGGTTGCCCTACCCCACGCCCGTATGCAGGAAGTAACCGAAGCCGTCGGTGCCTTCGTCCAGCTCCGGAAGGGGGTCGCCTTCGACGCCCTCGACAACGGACCGGTCGATCTGGCCTTCGGGTTGTTGGTACCCGAGTCGGTCACCGAGCTGCACCTGCAGCTGCTCGCGCAGTTGGCATCTATGTTCAAGGATCCACGGCTGCGCCAGGACCTGCGCCGGGCTACCTCGGCGGAGCAGATCCTTGCGCTCTTGGAAGGCCAGGAACAGGATCTCCGGAATCAATGACCCAAGTCCAACCCCTCCAAAGACCTGATGGATCGAATCAACCCGCGGTTCAGTCGCACCGGCTGCCGGGACAGCCCGTAACCACAGGACCCGTGCGCGGAGTGGCGGTAAGTCTGAGATGAACGCAAAGAAGCTGATTATTGTCAGTGGACTGTCCGGGTCGGGAAAAAGCATCGCCTTGCATACGCTGGAAGACCTCGGTTATTACTGTATCGACAACCTCCCCCTGTTTCTGCTCAAGGAACTGGTCGCAGGACTGGCGAGGGCGGACAGCGACGCCTTCACCCAAACCGCCGTCGGTATCGACGCCCGTAACCAGCAGCAGCAGCTGGATGGGCTGCCGAGGCTGCTGGAGTTCGTCTGCAACGGACCTTTCGAGCGTCGCGTCCTCTACCTGGAGGCCCAGACGGACACCCTGATCAAACGCTTCAGCGAGACCCGCCGCAAGCATCCCTTGACTGTCCCTGAGCGTCCGTTGGCCGAGGCAATCGAGCTCGAACGCAAGCTGCTCGAACCGATCCTGAGCGATTCCGACCTGCGCATCGACACTACCCACACCAACGTCCATCAGCTGCGGGATCTGGTGCGCGAGTGCCTTCGGGACGGTGCCTCGCCCAAGGTCTCGATTCTGCTCCAAACCTTCGGCTTCAAACACGGCATACCCCAGGACGTGGACTTCGTCTTCGATGTACGCTGTCTGCCCAATCCCCATTGGCAGCCGGAATTGCGCCCGTTGACCGGTCTGGATCCCGCGGTAACCCACTTCTTGGAAGAGTTACCGGAAGTCAGCGCGATGCATGGCGACCTGGCGCGCTTCTTCGACCGCTGGATCCCCCGCTTCGAGGCGGACGGGCGCAGCTATCTGACCGTCGCCGTCGGCTGTACCGGCGGTCAACACCGCTCCGTCTACATCGCCGAGCAGCTCAAAAGCCATTTCGAGGCTGAAGGACGCAAGGTCATGGTCCGCCATCGGGAGTTGTTGTGATCCGCAAGGAGCTCGAGATCCTGAACAAGCTCGGGCTGCACGCCCGCGCCGCCGCTAAGCTGGTCACCTGTGCCGGCGCTTTCGCCAGTCAGGTCCGGTTGGAATGGAAGGGTCAGCAGGTAAACGGCAAGAGCATCATGAATGTGATGATGCTGGCCGCGGCGCAGGGCAGTGTGGTTACACTGCTGATCGAGGGCGAGGACGAGGCCGTCGCTTGTGCCGCCCTGGAGAGGCTCATCGCCGACCGCTTCGGGGAGGACGAATGACCCTCTCCTGTTGTGGCCTCGGCGTCGCCACCACCCGGGCGATCGCGATCGGCCCCGTCTTCATGCTCGACCGGAACCCCCTGAGGATAGCCCCCCGCAGCATCGATCCGGCCACGGTCCCCGGCGAGCTGCAACGGCTCGAAGATGCCCTCGCGGCGGCCCAGGGGGCCCTGCGGACCGTGCGCGACCAGATCCCACACGCAACCCCGGTCAAAGTCGCTGAATTCATCGACTCACACCTGCTCATGCTCGAAGATGCCGCCCTCGTCGATCCGGCGCGGGCATTGATCCGGGAGCGGCTGTTCAGCGCCGAATGGGCATTGGAGCAGCACCGGATGACGTTGGTGAAGGCATTCGAAGATATAGAGGACCCTTATCTACGTGGCCGCCGCGACGACCTAGACCATGTGGTGCAGCACATCCTCGGCTTCCTGCTCGGCGAACGGATCCCGGACTCGGAGGAAGACACCGACCTGAACGGGTGCGTGGTCATCGCCCATGACATCTCCCCCGCGGACACGGTAGTCCTGCGCCAGCGGCGCGTCGCGGCCCTGGTCACCGAGTACGGCAGTCCCCTGTCCCATACCGCCATCCTGGCGCGCAGCCTGAACCTCCCTATGGTAGTCGGGGTGCGCAAGGTTACCAGCTATTTTCGTCCGGGCGAGACGGTGGTGGTCGACGACGAGTCCGGCGTCGTGTTGGCAGACGTCGACGCGGACATCCTGGCGCATTACCGGCAGCGCATACGGGTACTCGATGAACGCCGAGCCCACCTCCGGCGCCTGGTCAGAGAGCCCTCGCTCAGCGCCGACGGAACCCCGGTAAGTCTGCTGGGCAATCTCGAGCTCCCGGAAGATACGGTAGCCATCCGAGCCAACGGAGCGGCCGGGGTTGGCCTCTACCGGACCGAGTTCCTCTACATGAACCGGGACCGTCCGCCGGACGAGGAGGAGCATCTGGCGGCCTATCTGGAGGTCATCCGCGGACTCGAAGGCACCCCGGTCACGATACGGACCCTGGACCTGGGGGCGGACAAACAGGTGGACGGCGACTCGGCCACCTGTCCACTGGCCTGTAATCCCGCCCTGGGTCTGCGTGCCATCCGCCTGTGCCTCAAGCAGCCCGAGCTGTTTCGTCCCCAGCTGCGCGCGATCCTACGCGCCTCCGCCTTCGGCCCGGTGCGTCTGATGATCCCTATGTTGTCCCACATCCGGGAGCTCGATGCGGTCCTCGCACTCATCGAGCAGGTCGGTCGGGAGCTCGACCGCGAGGGGCTGGCCTTCGATCCGCACATGCCGGTAGGCGGCATGATCGAAGTACCGGCGGCCGCCCTTTCCGCGCCGGCATTCACCCACCGGCTGGATTTTCTCTCCATCGGCACCAACGACCTCATCCAATACACCCTGGCCATTGACCGTATGGACGACACTGTCAGCTACCTTTACGATCCCCTGCACCCGGCGATACTCCGTCTCATCCGCATGACGATCGAGGCCGGACGGGCCCACGGTATCCCCGTATCCATGTGCGGCGAAATGGCGGGAACCCCCCGCTATGTGCCCCTGCTGCTGGGACTTGGCCTGCGTGAGTTCAGTATGCAGCCGGGCTCGCTGCTGGAGATCAAGGAACGCGTACGCGGTTCTCATATCCCCCACCTGGAGCGCGCAACCGGGGAGCTGTTCGCCCATCTGGACGATCATGAGCCGGAACAGTTCGCGCAGGCCATCGAGCGCATCTGCTCCTGACCTGCCATGCCCGTCCGCTGACATCGTAGAGTGGCGAGTGGAACGAACCGTATCACCGGAAATGGAAAATTTGTCCGCCTAGTGACTATTGCGCGTTTCTATGTTCCAGCATAGCCTGCCACAGTTGGCATAACACCGCTCTGGCTTGAATATAATCACGTGGATTTGACAATGGCCAACCATCAACCTTCACCGAGCAAGGGAAGGGCAGCATACGAACACGATGTTTTCCCCCCGACCAAAGACGACATCGACCAAATCATGCATCGCATTCGAGAAGAGGTCGCGTTCGAGCACTCGAGTCGGGCTCAGGTAACCCCAGGAGCAATGGCGGAATCGGCCCCCTCACCGATACCGGCGGCCGGCGTTGAGCCCTTTGCCGAGTGGCCCTCCGGGCCACCGGGGAATCGGGTGGAAGATTTCCTCCTCGCCGATGATGAGGCGTTTCTTGAAAACGCTTATCGACGCATCCTGAACCGGGATCTCGACCACGGGGGGCGGGAACGATTCCTTGCCAAGTTGAAAGCAAAGCAGATCTCCAAGCTGGAGGTGCTGGCACACTTGAGATA
This sequence comes from Candidatus Thiosymbion oneisti, assembly GCF_004359955.1. Lineage (NCBI taxonomy): Bacteria > Pseudomonadati > Pseudomonadota > Gammaproteobacteria > Chromatiales > Chromatiaceae > Candidatus Thiosymbion > Candidatus Thiosymbion oneisti. The sequence goes on along the minus strand of NZ_SMSC01000018.1, from coordinate 6,627 downwards.
CTCCCCGGAAGGGAGGGCGAACGGGGTCCCGATTCGAGGTGGGCTTGCCGTTCGGGGGTTGATGAAGGCGGTCTTTCGAGTACCGATTCTGGGCTACTTACCGGCGCTCTTGATTCATCTGATCAGGCTTCCGGTAGCTGTGGCCAATCAGGAGCGGACGACGGAGGACCTGTGGCAGGCGATTAACGAGAATAGGGAAATTGTTAACAAGAAAGTCGACAATGAAAATTTTTGGGATGTCGTCAATGGGAAGGCCGATAATGGGCGGCTTGCGGAGCTCGAATCAAAGCTTGCAGCGCTTGCATCGGAGCAGGCCAGGTTGCTCCATAAATATCAGGACCAGAAACGGACCCTGCTCGATTCCCAGCGACGGTTGAATCTGCTGCTCGAGGAGGCCCGCAAACGGTTGCCCGAACCCTTCGACCGGGAACAGGTCGCCACGCTGGCCGCGGCGGCGGATCATTGGCTAGATGCGCACTATGTCAGCTTCGAGGATGCCTTCCGGGGGACGCGCGTGGAGATCAAGCAACGCGCCGAGGTCTACCTGGAGCTGATTCGTGCGGCCGGCGCCGGAACCGAGGAGCGCCCCGTGATCGATCTGGGATGCGGTCGGGGCGAGCTGTTGGAGCTACTGAAAGACCATGCTCTGGTGGCGCGTGGCATCGATCTGAATCAGCTGCTCGTCGAGGAATGCCGGGATACTGGATTCGAGGTTATCGAAGCGGATGCGATGGACTACCTACGCAAGCTGCACCAGGCATCGATAGGGGCCATTACCGGCCTGCATCTCATCGAACATATTCCCTTCAACCAGCTCGTGCAACTCCTGGATGAGTGTCTGCGGGTACTCAAGCCCGGTGGCCTGGTGGCCTTCGAGACGCCGAATCCGGAGAATCTCCGGGTCGGGGCCTGCCACTTCTACTTCGATCCGACCCACCTGCATCCCCTACCCCCGCTCATGTCCCAGTTTCTGCTCGAAGCCAGGGGCTATGTTGCGGTCGAGATCAAGCGACTTTCCGAACACCGCTCAGTAGAATCCTTGCCGCTCTCGCCTGCGGAAACGCCCGATGCTCAAGCCCTGAACCGGGTCATCGAGTTTCTCAATGCAAACTTCGCGGCTGCCCCCGATTATGCCGTGGTCGGATACAAAGCCTAAGGATGAAAATCGCCATCTTGGCAACGGCTTCCGTGACAGGGGAACAGGGGGGTGCAGAGCGTTTCTACCCGGGGCTTAGCAACGCTCTGATCGAGGCAGGCGCAAATGCCGAAATCGTGTCCATAGTTAGCGATGAGAGGGACTTTCGTCACATCCAGGAGTCTTACCTCCGTTTCTATGACTTGGACCTTACCGGCCACGATGCCGTGATCTCTACCAAGGCGCCGGGATACGTCGTGCGGCATCCGAATCATCTGTGCTACCTGCAGCACACCATGCGCGTCTTCTACGACTTGTTCAATGTTACGTATCCGCTGCCTACTCGAAAGCACATCCGACGCCGGAAGTTCATTCACAACCTGGATACGCTGGCGCTTCGATCACCAAGGACACGGCGTATCTTCACCATCGGCCATGAGGTAAGTCGGAGACTCAAGACCTTCAATGGTCTCGATTCGGAGGTGCTCTATCAGGCAACCACGATAAAAGGATTCCGGCAGGGAGATTACCGGTACGTTTTCCTACCCGGCCGCCTGAGTCGGTGGAAGCGAGGCGATCTGGTCATCAAGGCCATGCGCCACGTCCGCTCGCCGGTGGAGCTCCTCATCTCCGGCACCGGGGAGAAGGAGGTGGCCTGGAAGTCGTTGGCGAGTAAGAATCCGAGAATTCGTTTTCTCGGCAGGGTCTCCGACGAGGAATTGCTTGCGCTCTACGCCGATGCGTTGTGCGTGGCCTTCGTTCCGTTGCACGAGGACTTCGGGCTGATAACGCTCGAGGCATTTCATAGCCACAAACCCGTGATTACCTGTTCGGATTCCGGCGAACCAGCGCGAATCGTGGAGCACGGGAAAAGTGGTTTCGTTTGCGCCCCCAATCCCAGGCGCATTGCCAAGCACATCGATTTTCTTGCTGCCGACCCGGCAGTGTCTAAGCGTATGGGCCAACGGGGTGCGGAATCGATCCAAGGTATCAGTTGGGAGCATGTGGCCACTACCCTGATGGATGCGCTCGAAGCGGGGATTGAGCGCGTTAAGAGGCCATCAATTCGAAGATTCCCGAAACACCACACCAGCTAGGTCACCTAAGTGACGCCAAGCGATTTTCGGTAGTTACGAAGACAGCATGACTATTTGGATAAACGTTACCACATCCGTAGGTCACAAGCAGCCGCCGGTCGGTGTCGTTCGGGTTGAGCACAATATCGCCTGGGCTCTCCGGGAAGCGCTCGGTGAAGAGCAGGTACGGTATTGCGTGTGGAAAGCAGGACGAGGTGATTTTGTCGAGATCCCTGCCGCCTCCGTTAGAGCAAGCTTGACGAAGAAGCCCTCTCCTGACAGACCTTGGTGTATAAGGCCGTCGCGTTCCTCGGAACATCAGATTGCACCCATCCGATTCAGCGCGCCCCTTGCTAGCATCCGGACGAACCTTCGGTCTCTCGCCAGAGGTTCGCCGTGCTTGGTCGCCGGAATAAGACGCCTCGTCGAAGTGGGACGCAGTATACAGAGAGGCTTGGGAAAATGGGCTTTTCGCACGCGCATGGGCCTGGGGCGATGGTTGGCGACCTCAGGGGGATACGTCTGTAACGTTCTGAGACCGGGGGACGTTCTGGTTATCCTCGGTATTGAGTGGGATATCAGCTTTGTCCTCCAGGAATTAAAGAACCGTGTCGGTATCCGAATTATCGGCTGTTGCCACGATCTAGGCCCGATCAAATATCCTCAGTATTGTCTTCGTTACGCCGCCAAGCAGTTTCCGAGGTATCTGATGGAGTTAGTAGCAGGGTGTGATGCGATTGCCTGTGTGTCGGAATGCACCTTGCGGGATTTGCGCGCAGAGATCGAGAGACTCGGCATACCGGTGCCGCGGCTCTTTACTATCCGCCTCGGAGCAGATCTGCCCATGGCTGCCGGGTCGCCCTCCGACCTGATCTCGAGCCTGACAGAACGGCCCTACGTACTGTTCGTGTCCACCATCGAACGACGCAAGAACCATGAGGTGCTCTATCGGGCCTTCCATCGCCTTGCCGAGATCCATGGTCGGGACAGGCTACCGCGCATGGTCTTTGTCGGGTCACCCGGCTGGGGTGTGAACGATCTCCTTAACGACATCAAGCTGGATCCGGTAACCAAAGGCATCATTGTTCAGTTGCATCAGGTATCGGACCATGACCTTTGCGTCCTGTACCAAAAGGCGCTGTTCTGCGTCTTTCCTTCCCTCTACGAGGGTTGGGGCCTTCCGGTCGCGGAGGCCCTGGGTTTCGGAACGCCGGTAATCTGTTCGGATCGCGGCTCGCTGCCGGAGGTGGGGGGGGATCTGGTCGAGTATCTGGATCCTTGGGATCTGCCCGCTTGGGTCCGTGCCATCGAGCGGCTTTGGCTCGATGGGGATTACAGAAGACGTTTAGCGGACCGCATTGCCAGGGAGTATCGAATGGAAGACTGGTCGGCGGCCGGAACAAAAATCGGACGGATTGCGTCGAGGCTCGAAGCCGGAACGGAGCTGTGCAAACCGATCCGAACGTGCCGTAACCCCGACAAAAACCTTTTCAATCCATAGATTACGCGGATTTTCACAGATTGTTCCGCGGCCAAAATCCGCAACTTCATTTACAACGGCCAGCGGCTGGTAGTTGACGATCGGTGGCCGGTAGCAACTTAATATACGCTATATACGCTTACCCTGGAATCCCGGCACGACATCAGGTATCCTTTTAAGTTTTACGCTACTCTTTGGCTCGAAACTTTTCATGCTAGGCACCAAAGTACCTAGATCGCCGTCCTGGTTCGCTGTTCAACGCCTTTATACAACCTGTCCGGGCCAGTTCCGTAACGCCCTGGCCGACATTTCCAATGGCTGGGGGCACCGGTCGCTCTGGATGACGATCGGGTTACACACTATTCGACAGACTTATCGGCGGTCATTCATCGGACCCTTCTGGATAACCATCTCGATGGGCGTGATGGTCGCCGCCATCGGTGTACTCTACGGCCAAATCTTCAAGATCGAAGTCCGGGAGTACCTTCCCTATCTGGCCGCGGGTTTTTTCTCCTGGGGGCTCATATCGAGCTTGGTGAATGAAGGATGTCAGACCTTCAACGGTGCCGAAAATCTCATCAAGCAACTCAATGCTCCATTATCCACTCACGCCTATCGCGTGGTCTGGAGCAACTTCCTCACAGCGATGCATACCATCTGGGTCTTCGTGGCCGTGGCCCTGGTGTTCCCGGTCGCGGTCGGGTGGTCTTGGTTGCTCGCGGTGCTCGGGATCGCCCTGATTCTGCTCAACGGACTCTGGGTTGCCCTACTGCTGGGATTACTGAGTGCCCGCTTCAGAGACATTCCCATGATTGTAGGGAGTATCGTGCAGGTATTTTTTTTCATGACACCCATCTTCTGGCAGGTGGATATGCTTCCCGGCCGCAGCGTGCTCCTGGATGGGAATCCCTTCTACCATTTCGTCACCGTTGTACGCAGCCCCCTGTTGGGCCAGGTTCCGGCCTTCGAGCATTGGATCGTCATCTTTGTGGTAACCATCGTCGGCTGGACCCTTACCTTGCTCGCCTATACCGCCTATCGGTGGCGAATCGCATACTGGGTCTAGGGGAAAGCGATGGCTTCTATCCACCTGAATAAGGTGGCGGTATCTTTCCCCATCTATGACGCAAGCAGTCGCTCATTGAAGAAGCGCCTCATCCGGACCGGCACGGGCGGACGCATTCAATCTCAGCCCGGTTCGGGCAAGGTATCGGTAGTAAAGGCGCTGGATGATGTGAGCCTGTCGTTCCGAGATGGGGATTATGTCGGGCTGATTGGGCACAATGGATCGGGAAAGACCACGCTGCTGCGGGTGCTGGCCGGAATCTATGAACCCAGTGCCGGAACTGTCGAGATCCAAGGCCATGCAGTGCCCCTCTTCGATGTGGCCTTGGGGATGGACCAGGAGAGTACCGGTTACGAGAACATCGTGATGCGAGGCCTGTTTCTGGGTCTGACCCATCAGCAAATCAAGCAACGCGTGGACGACATCGTCGAGTTCACCGAGCTGGGGGACTTTTTGAACCTGCCGATACGGACCTATTCCGCCGGTATGCGCATGCGCCTGGCGTTTGCCGTGTCCACATCGATCGTGCCGGATATCCTGTTATTGGACGAAGGGATCGGGGCGGGTGATGCGGCGTTTCTGGAAAAGGCAAACAAGCGTCTGGATGCATTCACAGGGAAAGCGGCGATCATCGTACTGGCGTCGCATTCGGAACCTCTGGTGAGGAAAATATGCAGAACCTGCGTCTTGATGGAGCACGGGAAGGTGCTTCGCGTGGGAGAGACCGATGCAATCCTGGAGTATTATAAGGACCGATCGGGGGGGGCTTAGGACCTGTTGATATTCAGCAATCCTGAATGATTTGGCGCTGTCTGGAGGACCGGACGAGTTGCGTTACGACGCCCAAAGTCAGGTAGGTTGGGCAAAACCCGTAGGATGTGGTGAGCAGTGGCCCCAGAGACGGGGCCACAGCGAACCGCATCAATGGATGGCCCGAGCTCAAAGAGAAAACTACGAATCACGCGAATCCTCGCAGATCGATTCGTGCCGATTCGCCTGATTCGTAGCTTCCCTTTCGATGCGGTTCGCTGCCTGCCAGCCCTGTCCCTGGAATGGTAGGTAGATGCTCACCGCGCCTAACATAAATCGCACACAGATCGCTTGACATTTCACATCACGGCGCGAGGAGTACTCGTGAATTACCAGCCAGCTATACTAGAAACGAATATAAACAGCCAATACTTAACACGTGATAGAAGGCAACGGTACCTTTCAATATCCTTAGTAGTGATTCTAATCAGTCTTATAGTTGGTTGCTCAACCAGAGAAGGTGCAGTCAAGACTTACATTCAAGGAGTAACAGTTGGGGCGGTTGGGGGTAGCCTTGCGGCCCTAGCTTTGGATATGGGAGTAATCGAGGGTGCTGCGATTGGAACCGCACTTGGTCTTCTTTTCAGTCATAATATTAATGAGAATCTGGACCAACATATATCTGCAAAGAACGAGCTAAACGCGCAAATTGTACATCTTCGCGAAGAGAACCACAAAATCCTTGCATTTAATAGACATCTTCGAGGCGAAGCGGCCAAGTTAGAAAGAGAAATAGTGAAGTACGATCGTGGTATTAGAGAGTTAAATCAGGTTATACAAGCTAACCTTCACGAGTTGAATAGGGTCGTTAATAAAGAAATACCAAAACTACTCGCCGAGGTCTCTGACGGCCAAGAACAAATTCAACGAGAGTTAAAGCGCGCGGAGTCTGTTGGCGCAGATCAACACACACGGCACCTGATTAATCTTCAAGACTCACTAACTAATACAGAGCTTGAGCTTGATAAAATTCGGTCGCTCGCTTACGAGTATGCGGAGCGCGTGAGTCATGCGTAGATTTAAGATCAGGCTTGCTCTGCTCGGTTTTGCAATCCTTGTA
>NZ_SMSC01000179.1:0-320 GCF_004359955.1 Candidatus Thiosymbion oneisti | reverse complement strand
TTGTCGATGATGGCGCATTCGATGGTTTTGATGGTGACCGGGGTGTCGTGCAGGTTGAGGGTGCAGGCGGCTTCGCAGGGGGCGGGGCAGATGCGGCCGGTGAACTCCGGGAAGTTGTTGGTGGTGTGCAGCACCTCGATGGCCGCCTGCCAATCGCTCCGGTACACCAAGTCGTTCCAGTCGGGGATCAGGTTGTCCACCGGACAGCCTTGGTGGCAGTAGGGGATGCCGCAGTCCATGCAGCGGGCGCCCTGGGTGCTCAGGTCCGTGTCGGCGAGGGGGATGAGGAATTCTCGGTAGTGGACGACGCGATCGGCGGT
>NZ_SMSC01000178.1:0-321 GCF_004359955.1 Candidatus Thiosymbion oneisti | reverse complement strand
TGCTCTTGCCTGCAACAAACGGATAGCTCCTCCTTGGTATATAATCACACGGGACCTGACAACTAGGTACTAGAGGCTTGTCCTTATTTCCTCAACCCATCCCGACTAGCCCAGTTCGTCAAGGTCCGGATGTACGAAGAAATGAAATAAAGAAAAGGACACCCATTTTGTTTGTTGCGAAGTCAGAAGCGGGGTTGAATGTTGCGAAGTCAGAAGCGGGGTTGAATGATGGATTCTGCCGAGCCCACGTAGAGGTGGTGAGCGCAGCGAACCGCATCCCCCATAACTTTGTCGGCGACAATCGTCGCATCGCGCAACCCC
>NZ_SMSC01000177.1:0-333 GCF_004359955.1 Candidatus Thiosymbion oneisti | reverse complement strand
GAGGAATTTACCTGCCTGAATAAAATGATCGGTAAGATCCTGATCTTCGTAGGAAGGCGTCACATTCCCGCCGGGATGGTTATGGACCATAATCACCTGAACGGCGAGTTTGTAAATCGCCATGCGGAAGGCTTCTCTGGGGTTAATGTTCGCCATGTTGGCAGAACCCAGCGCGACCAACTCGATATAGAGGATTTTGTTCGCTTGATTTAAACCTACCATCCAGAAGTGTTCCTGACCTTGACCGATTTTATTTTCTCTACGGAGAATTTGGCGCATGATCGGATAAATGTCTTCCGCACTATTTACGGTGACTTTCTGTTGCTTGCTTAG
>NZ_SMSC01000176.1:0-333 GCF_004359955.1 Candidatus Thiosymbion oneisti | reverse complement strand
ACCCGTTTGTGCCATTCTTGACAATCTCTATCACTCTGACATTTGCGGCAAGTACGTGTCAGGCCCCGTGTGATTATGTACCGAGAAGGAGCTGTCCTTTGCTGCAAGCCCGAGAAGTTTTACGCTTGCTCGCGGGAGAGGAAGCGGAAGGAAACGTGACGGCAAGCGAGAGGCCGGTCGGCAGTGTTTGACCGAGCTCATAGCCTACCTCAATTAAGTTGAGCGATCACACCCATCATGAACATTCAGCTCCACCAGAACGCCCGGACCACGCCGGCCATCCGTCTGGAACTCCAGGCTCAGCCCGCGTCAGTGAGCAACCGGGAATTGGCG
>NZ_SMSC01000175.1:0-339 GCF_004359955.1 Candidatus Thiosymbion oneisti | reverse complement strand
TTTCGACCGCTGTTGCAAGTTCATAGTATCTGCATGCTCACACGCTTGGCTCACATGCTCCAGTGTGTGGACTAGGGGGTGTTGACATTCCGAAGGTCCGCGCAGCGGACCCTACTATCCAGCTGATTCTCTCGTTCCCACGCGCTGCGTGGGAACGCGGAAGCTCCGCGCCGCGGAGTGTCTCGGAGCGGACCTGTGGGATGTTGCGGCCATCTAGCCTGTGAAAACCATTGGTTAGTGCAGATAACAACCGGAAACAGAACCACGGATGAACACGGATCGACACGGATTGGTCTCCATCCGTGTCCATCCGTGTCTATCCGTGGTTCGAGATAGCGA
>NZ_SMSC01000174.1:0-343 GCF_004359955.1 Candidatus Thiosymbion oneisti | reverse complement strand
CTCTCTGTTGAATGTTCAAGACTCTCTGGTGAGTCTTCAGGACTCTCCGTTGAGTGTTCAAGACGCTCCGGTGGGTCTTCAACACTCATCGTTGAGTGTTCAGGACTCTCTGTTTTCTCGTTCCCACGCGCTGCGTGGGAACGCGGAAACTCCGCGCCGCGGAGAACATCGGGCCGGTGTCCAGCATTCGTATACACGGGAATCAAACCTGCCGGCGGTCCGGCGTTATCCGGCGCGGCCCGAGAAGGCGTCTGCTCTGAGCGTTGCCGACAGCTGGCGATGGGGTCCGTAAGCCGTCTGGAAGACGGCGGTCCCAGCCGGACTCGCGTCCCCGGAACCGCCG
>NZ_SMSC01000173.1:0-343 GCF_004359955.1 Candidatus Thiosymbion oneisti | reverse complement strand
GCGCCGACCTCGCGTCGGGTGTAGGTTGGGTTAGGCGCACCGAGAAACGCCGCGGAGGGCACAGCGTCGAACGCGCCGTAACCCAACACGTCCGGTCCTCCAGGCCGCGCCAAATAATTCAGGAACTCGATTCATACCTCTAGACGACCCCCAGCCGCACCCCCATGCGGCGCTGGAAATCTACGACTACCCAGGCGGCTACACCCAATACGATCAGGGCGACGACTGGATGCGGGCGCGCATCGAAGAACTCCATGTGGATTACGAGACCGTAAAGGGCAGCGGCAATGCCCGTGGCCTGGCCACCGGGGCGCGCTTCAAGCTGACCAAGTATCCCCGCGAC
>NZ_SMSC01000172.1:0-350 GCF_004359955.1 Candidatus Thiosymbion oneisti | reverse complement strand
TGGGCCGGATGAAGCCGATGACGCGCCTTGACGCCGGTTTTGGCGCTTCCGAGGCCCAAGATCGCTCCCTGCGGATTCGCCCGCGAATTCTTTCACAATCTCTCCAGCGTGGGAGCAAATCCCGACGCTCCAGCGTCGACAAGCGATCAGGTAAACCGGCACAAGCCAATCCATGTCGGCCCAGCAGGGCACGGTCCGCTGGAGCAGACAAAATGGCGTTCCCACGTAGGGCGTGGAAACGAGAGTAGATCGGGCCCGCTGATGGTCCGGTCGGGGACTCCCACGGGTCGGGAGCCCCCGATAAAGGATCGAGCAGGCCCGATCAATGGCAGGCAGGGCCTTACCGGGGA
>NZ_SMSC01000171.1:0-353 GCF_004359955.1 Candidatus Thiosymbion oneisti | reverse complement strand
TTAGCCGACAGTTTTCATTAGTTACGACGAACTTTCCGACCGCCACCCTTCCAACTATGAAGTCCGGTTCAGCCTGCGTCATGCGTGACCGAAGCCACCTTCGTATGAAGATTGCACAGAACTTAAACGGACGCGCCGGTGAACACACAACGCCCAAACGACCTTTCCCACAAGCTACCGACTTCCCTGCCTTGCACCACATTGCCAACACTCAAAACTTCTGGCGGCTAACAGGTGAAACAGAGCAACCGAATCGGTCCTCACAGCGAACCCTAACCACTTGACCCTATCACGCCGCCTGTTTGGCTACAAACACCACTCGCGCAGCCTGGATGCCACGCAAGTACTTGGCT
>NZ_SMSC01000170.1:0-356 GCF_004359955.1 Candidatus Thiosymbion oneisti | reverse complement strand
AGGTCATCGAGCGGCAGCAGGAGCGTTTTGCGCAGCTCCACGACCACGGCCTCCTGGGCTGGGGCGAGGGTGGTCTGCAAGCGGTGCGGTGTGTGTGAGCCATCGGCAACACCGTCACGCCGCCGCCAGCGGCGGATGGTATCCTCGCTGACACCCAGCTCGTCGGCGAGTTGGGGGACGGACTGGTTGGACGCCTGAATGTATTGGCGGATCTTCGGGGTTGTGGTCGCATTGGCATGTAGATGAATGTTCATTGCGCGTTCTCCGCTACGGATGGGGCCACCAGGAGCTCCATGACCTCTCGGGCACGCAACAATGACCCAATTTTAGATCCTATGCAATCATCCGGGATCCGA
>NZ_SMSC01000017.1:0-104353 GCF_004359955.1 Candidatus Thiosymbion oneisti | reverse complement strand
GGAGCGTGGGAACGAGCGCAAACTCTCCGCGGCGCGGAGCTTCCGCATTCCCACGCGGCGCGTGGGAACGAGAGGGATACGGATAGCAGTTGTCAGGAGCGGCCCCCGTAGGGCGGGACAGGCCATGGACGGCCGCATCCCGCCGGGATGCCTTAGAGGCTGTCTAAAAACTAACCCATTGATTTTAAATCGGTAGGCTGGGGTGAGGAACGAACCCCAGCTTTGGTTGTTGCTGGGTTTTGGCCGTCCCTGGCCGCAACCCAGCCTACGGCCTATGGCCCTTTTTTAGACAGTCTCTTAGGTTTGGACATGGTTTTCGGGGTCTGCTGCCGAGACCCGATAATAATTGACCGCGCCCGACCGTGTGTTGCTGCGAAGCTCCGATGGTAGCTGGTCCTCCGCAACGGTCCGGACCGCCAGCCCAGGGTGATCATCCGTGGCCGCCACGGCCTGGAAGAGGTCTCCGATGACGCCTTCCAGGTAGCCCTCGAAGAAGCTGCGCAGATCCTTGCCCTGATCGTCGGGAAACCAGTCCGGGTGCAATCCGAAGGCGTCGCCGACGACCCGCAGCCACATGGCCCCGGAGGCTTCGTCGATCGCCATGGGATGGATCACGCCGATGCCGACCCCCGAGTCGAACTCGGCCCACCGCTCGATACGCTCGGAGAACGCCGCCGCGACGCCTTCCCGCTCGAAGCTGTCGTTGAGCTCGGCGGCAAAATCCCGGCCACAGCGCTGGCCCACCGTGACCAGGGCGGTCCGTTGGGCGTCTGGCCCGTCCAACTGACAGGCGTCCAGCAGCCCTTTGATCAGCAGATGAAAGGTCTTGACCCGCATGGCGATGTGGGGCTGCTCGTCCACATTGAGGAGGGTCCCCTGGTGGGGGTAGCTGTCGAACTGCCGGGCCAGGATGCGTGCATCCTGCTGCATGCCGAGCTGCTCGTACCACCAGGCCTCCGCGGCGGCCGGGTCTTCCGTATCTCCCGCGGGCGGCGCCAAGCGGGCACACAGGCCGAGATAGTCGTGACTCAGCTGCCAGAACGGGTCCTTCTTTTCCCGCATCTCGAACAGGATGCGCTCCCGGCCTTCGATCTCCCGGGTCTCGGCGAGGACGACGAAATCCCGCTCCCGGAACAGCCCGGCGGCGTAGCCCTGCTCCCCGTCGGACCAGTGCCGGCGGCGCCAGCTGTCCCCGATGGTGCGGATACAGTCCACGTCCATGTGCTCGCTGCGATGATCCGGCACCCGGGCGATCACGGGCACGAAGCCGATGGGGCATCCTTGGCGCGCCATCTCCCGCACCACGGCCTGGGCGGTACCACAGGCGTATTGGATGCCTTCGGGGTTGGCCGGGAGAAAATGGGCGATGGAATCCGCCCAGGATAGCAGGATGACCGCACTCGGCTCGGTAGTGGTCTTGCAGTCCACCAGCAGATAGTCCGGCGCAAAACGCTCCGCGATCAGCTGCTTGTCGGCGTCGAAGGCCTCCCGGTTGCGATCCAGCCATTCCAGCGGAAAGACCCTGGGACTGAGGCCATTGATCTCCTTGGGGGCAAAGTAGAAGAGGCGATGAAAACGGTAGGAGGCGATCAGGCGCCAATAATCGGGGCTGGTCTCGTCCCCCGCCCGCAGGAGGTACAGTTGCTCGTCGATGCGATCGATCCGGTCTTGGAGCAGGCCCCAGCGTTTGCGCGCCGAGACACCGCCGGCGCGGGCCTCGACGTCGAAGGCGTCCAGATACTCCAGGTAGCCGGGCCCGGGCGATTGCTGCCACTTGTGGTGAAGCCCCGGCGCGGTGAAATCGAAATCCAGCATCAGGACCCGCCGCCCGGTCGATGCCAGGGCCCGGGCCAGATTGCACAGGGCCAGGGTGCGGCCGAGGCCGCCCTTGACGGAGTGGAAGACCAGGGTCCTCATAGAGTTGAGAAGCCGTCTGGTTAAAAGCGATCCTGAATGATTTAGCGTTGTCGGGGGGATTTGACGTGTCGCGTTTCGACGCAACCTACACCCGCATGCCCCCCTGCGCTGCCGGCCCGCGCGGACCTCGCGTCAAGCGTAGGTTGGGTTAGGCGCGCTATCCGATCCCGAAGCACAATGATAGGGCCGAACGCGCCGTAACCCAACACACCGCATTCTACAACCAACGCCAAACAACTCAGGACTGCGCCCGGACAGGCCCTCAAGTCCGATCGGTGGGCAGGAACCAAGTATCTTTACAGCCCGGAAGGTTGGTCGGGTCCGGCCGCGGCGGTCGTGACGATCGGTGCGAAGAGAGTGTGGTCCAGATAAAGGCCACGATGAGGGGCAGCCCGAGGATCAGGTTCGCACTGATTCCCATGATCATCTCAATAGGCATAGATGGTTTCCTCCGTCGGTTTGGTTTTCCCCGTCGCTTTGGTCTGCGCCCTTTCCAGCTTCGCGCGGATCAGGATCGCGATCAAGGGCAGAAACAAGGCGGCCGCCAAGGCGATGTAGAACAGGGTGGCGCGGTGGATCGAATCCTCGATGAGCCCCTGGATGTCCGCGATATAGGGCAAGGCGTAGAGCAGCGCGGCGAACAGACCGATGAGTAGGCAGAAGGCACTGACGGAGTGCCAGCGGCTCGCTTCCCGGTCGCCTTTCTCCAGCGTCTTCATCCATTCCTCGACCTCCGTCTGCAGGTTGAAGAAGATGGTACTCACCACCACGAGCAGGCTGTAATAGGTGGGGTAGAACACATGCGAGACAAGGGGGGTACTATAGTCACCGGCGTCCCGCACCTTGACCGTCTCCGGGTCCGCCGCCGACCTCCCGACCGCTTGCGCATCCGCTCCGCCCGTTATTTCCTGGGGTGAGCAGATCTGGTCAGGGGGAGTGACATTGAGTATCAATACGCCCGCAATCGGGGGCAGCAACACGAAGACCAAGGGCAGCTGGTGATTGAGCAGGGTCCAGTGGATGCTTGCGTAGCGGCGTTTTTCCCACAACCGCCAGAGTCCCATAACGGTAACAAACAAGGTGAAGGTGACAATCCAGGCGGTGATCGCCTTGTCGTGATGTCCGGTTGCCCACAACCAGTATCCGACTCCACCCGAGAATAGTATCCAGGAAACCGCTATCACCAGCAGCAGGCCGCCCATCCGCTCGTCGGTAGGCGAAGTGTCGCTCGCCTTCTCCCCGGCGCTCGGCCCAAAGTTCGGCCCAAAGTTCGGCCCGGAGCTCGGCCCGGCGCTCGAGATCTGAAACCCCCGCGTGCGCGTCATCGCATTCTCCTCTCCCGTCCTGATCTCTTAGACAAAGCAGCTAGCGTAATCATAGTGCAATCGTCGCCTGTGTGTCCTTATGGACAGAATCGGGAGCAAGTTTACAGTCGCCAGTAGGGTAGTTGGGGTGATGGAGGAATCCCGACATTTTTTTAATCCACAGATTACGCAGATTTTCACAGATTATTCCGTTCTCAATCTGTGAGAATCTGCGTAATCTGCGGATAAAGGATACAAAATCAGAATCGGAGGGTAGGCTGTGCCCACCGACGATTCACGCGGCATCAATGAGACTGCGTCTTCTGGTCGTCGGACAGCCCAGGCCGGATTGAGTATGGGAAAAACGAGCGGGTCGCTTCGATGAGGCCACAGCGTTGCCCGCGAGGGGCATGGGCGTCTCGCCCGCAATCCGTAGTCGCCCTCCCTACGGCGGAGAAATGGCATTCCCTGCCTGCCGCGAGCGGGTCGGACCTCGGCGGGCTAGTGGTTAATATTTAAGTGATTTCGGTTGGGCAAAGCCCGTAAGATGGACGTAGGATGCGGTGAGCGCGGTAGGTCTTACAGGATGGCATCACGAGGAGGTGCGAACCGCATCAATGATGCGGTTCGCGCCTGCCTACCGCCCCAGGACCGCTTGCCTGTGCTTGGCCTACCGACACCACCCCAGGGATGGGCCAGGCACGGCAGACAAAGGGCAGGCAGCGAACCGCATTTTTGGACGGCGGCGTGCCCGACATCCATATCTGCAATCGTTGGCTGTGGGATAGTTTGAACCGCAAAGGCACAAAGGAATTGTAGGGTGGGCTGTGCCCACCACCCTGACTGAATCCGCGGGAGCGGACACGACGGCGTTCCCACGCTGGAGAGACTGTGAAAGAATTCGTTTTTCCCGGAAGTGGTGGGGTGAATCCACCATATTTCATACTAAATTTTGTCTCATGTGGATTTAAGAGAAGTATTTTCGGCCTAAAATAGGATAATTATGTTTCGCCTTCCCTATGGCTCCGAAAATCCAGGAATACTTTCACAGTCTCTGGAGCGTGGGAACGAGCGTGATTCGTAGTTTTATACGCTGGCGCCTGCCCGGCATTGCACCGCTTGGGCAGTCTGCAATATTAACCGAAACCCGATAGAGGCATCACAGCCCGTAGGCTATGCGCAGCAGCGTCAGCGGGTGTTCGGGCCTGCTGCCGTCGGCCAGGGCATGGCCGATGTGCTGCCCGGCTATGGGGCAATCGCTGCCGTAGTGGTCGGCCTCGAACTGCTTCACCTGATTGGTCACCGGCCTGACGATCTTCATGGAGTACTCGTGGAATTCCTTTTTGACCGCATAGGTGCCGTCGTGCCCTGAGCAGCGCTCGATGAGCTCCACCTTGGTATCCGGGATCAGGGAGAGCAACTCGTGGGTCTTGCGGCCGATGTTCTGCACCCGCTGGTGGCAAGCGGCGTGATAGGCGACGGTGCCCAAGGGCTGGGTGAATTCGGTGGAGAGTTTGCCGTGCTTATGGCGCAGCATCAGGTATTCGAAGGGGTCGTAGATGTGCGCCTTGATCTTCCGTATCCCGTCTTCGTTCGGGAACATGAGTGGCAGCTCCTGCTTGAACATGAGCACACAGGAGGGTATCGGCGCCACGATGTCCCAGCCCTCGTCCACCAGCCGCTCCAGGATCGGGAGATTGGCGTCTTTGGCCTTCTGTACGGCCTTAAGGTCTCCCAGCTCCAGCTTGGGCATGCCGCAGCACTTCTCCTTGCTCGGGATGGTGACTGGAATACCGTTGTGCTCGAACACCGCTACCAGGTCCATGCCCACGCCCGGCTCGCTGACGTTGTTGTAGCAGGTGGTAAAGAGGGCGACCTTGCCGGTGGTCGGGCCCGCGGCCTCGCCCTCGGAGCGGCGCCCGCCCCGGCCTTTGAGCCGCTTGCGCAGGGTATTGCTATGGTACTCGGGAACCCGCGCCTGGGGGTGGACACCGAGCGTGGCGTCCAGGAGCTTACGGCCAACGCCGGACCGGTTGACGGTGTTGACCACCCCCGAGATCACGGGAATGCCCGCCAGCGAGCCGATCCCATCGGTGTTGGACAGTAGCTTGTCCCGCGGCCGGGTCTTGCCCTGTTTGTGTTTCAGCGCCTTGGCCCGCAGCATCAGGTGCGGGAAGTCCAGATTCCACTCGTGGGGCGGGACGTAGGGGCACTTGGTCATAAAGCACAGGTCACACAGGTAACAGTGGTCCACGACCCGCCAGTAGTCCTCCTTGGCTACGCCGTCCACCTCCAGGGTGTCCGATTCGTCCACCAGATCGAACAAGGTGGGGAAGGCATGACACAGACTGACGCACCGCCGGCAACCGTGGCAAATGTCGTACACCCGCTCGAGCTCCTTGAGCAGGTCACCCTCATCGAAAAACCTAGGGTTAGTCCAATCGATCGGGTGCCTGGTGGGTGCCTGCAGGCTGCCTTCGCGTGTTGTCATGTCATGGGTCCTGCGTTTCAACGCTTAAGAGGCTGTCTAAAAACTAACCTATTGATTTTCTAGTGGCATTGATTTTCGGCTGGCTCCCCAGGCTCCAGCGTGGGAGCAGACCTGGTCCCGACGGAGGAGGGATCTGACGCTCCAGCGTCGATTAAGCGCCTCGGTAGGCTAACCGCCAACGCCTATCAGCACCGAGGAGCTGAGTCCGCGGGAGCGGACAAGCTGGCGTTCCCACGCTGGAGCGTGGGAACGAGCGTGGGTTAGCCTAGAGCGGTTCATTATGCCCCGTTTCTGGTTTGGGTAGTGGTTAATATTTAAATGATTTGTTGGGCACGCCGCCGTCCAAAGATGCGGTTCGCGCCGGGCGCGGAGCGCCCGGCGCTCACCACATCCTACCGGCTTTGCCCAATCTACGAGCTTCGCCCCTCTCCCGGAGGGAAAGGGACGCGGGGCGAACGTCCCGGAATCAGGCGTCCCCGAAATCAGGTGTCCAAGTTGTCCAGGGCCTTCTGGAAGCGGTTGGCGTGAGAGCGCTCGGCCTTGGCCAGGGTCTCGAACCAGTCGGCGATCTCGTCGAAGCCCTCGTCGCGGGCCTTCTTTGTCATACCGGGGTACATGTCGGTGTACTCGTGGGTCTCACCGGCGATGGCCGCCTTCAGGTTGTCGGCAGTTCCTCCGATGGGCAGCCCCGTGGCCGGATCGCCGGTGGCCTCCAGGTATTCCAGGTGACCGTGGGCGTGGCCGGTCTCACCCTCGGCAGTGGAGCGGAAGACGGTGGCCACGTCGTTATAGCCTTCGACGTCCGCCTTGGTTGCGAAATAGAGATAACGGCGATTGGCTTGAGATTCGCCCGCAAAGGCGTCTTTCAGGTTCTGTTCGGTCTTGGTGCCTTGGAGTGGTTTCATGTGAGATTCTCTCTTAAAGTTGCGGTTGGTTGCCGAATCACGCAGTGCTTAAGAGCCTGTCCGACTTACGCGCTCGTAGCCGGGGACCCCGGAGTTAAGGTGGATTGTGCGCGCGATTGAGGCGAACGGTCGGCCTGCTCTGCATGCGGAAATCGCGCGGAAAAGATGACCGGCATCCAGGGTTCCGCAGCGGGGCAGCCGTAAGTCGGACAGGCTCCTAACCTGCATCCTGAATTATAAGCTATACCCTCTACCCGCGAGATGCTAATGGGTATTTCCAATCTGACCGATAGGTGTTACCTATGATTGACGCCACCCATAAGGAATCGCTGCTCAAGATCAGATCGGGCATGCTGCCGGTTGTTGCCTTATTCCTGGGCCGCATTGAGGTCCGACATTCGCTAGGTCTCCGGTCGGTGTTGGACTAGTACCCCATTTCTGCATATTTTGCGCGTAACCCGTAGGGTGGGCTGTGCCCACCAACACCGTGCCTGGCTGGTGGGCACAGCCCATCCTACGAGCCTGAGAACGTAAAATAGGGTGAAATGAGGTACTAGGGTGCGTTCGATGCCGTGTCCCCTGTGGCGTTTCCCCGCGCCTAACCCAACCTACCGCTGATAACAGCTTGTTAGTCATAAAGAAATTCATACGGGCTCGCTGGCTTAAGTGCGTCCGATTCGGTCAAATGGTTTTGCCCTGTTAGAATGCTGCAAGCCTGTGACTACTCTGGAAAAACGTGCACGAATACAGATTCAAGACCGGCGCCGCTCTCTTTTGGGAGGTGCTCGGCAGACTCGGGGTTGACTATCTGTTCGGTCATACCGGGGGCGCCGTCATTCCCCTCCATGTGGAGCTGAACAAGCGTATGAGCCGCGGCGAGTCGGGGCCCAGGTTCGTGCTCTTCCGGCAGGAGGGGGGGGCCGGCCACGCGGCTGAGGGCTATGCCCGGGCCAGTGGTCAGATCGGTGTCGCTCTGGCGACCTCGGGTCCGGGGGCGACTAATTTGATCACCCCGATCGCCGATGCCTATAAGGACTCCATCCCGACGGTCTTCATCACCGGCCAGGTCCCGAGCGGCGCGATCGGGACCGATGCCTTCCAGGAGGTCGATACCCTGGGGGTGACCCGCCCCGTCTCCAAGCACAACTATCTGGTCAAGGCGGTTGCCGACTTGGAATGGACCCTGCACGAGGCCTTCCATCTAGCCGCCACCGGTCGGCCCGGTCCCGTGGTGGTGGATATCTGTAAGGATGTCCAACTGGCGGCGGTCGAGTCCGGGAATCCCCCGCGCCGGCGCCGTCGCGAGCCGGTTCCTTTCGACGCCGCCAGGGCGGATGCCATCCTGGCTGCCGTGACGCAGGCCGAGCGTCCGGTGGTCAAGGCGGGGGGCGGCATCATCCATGCCGGTGCCGCGGACCTCCTGCGCCGCTTCGTCGAGTGTTTCCAGGTCCCGGTGACGACCACCTTCAATGCCTTGGGTGCCGTGCCTTTTGCGCATGCTCACAATCTGGGGATGCCGGGCATGCACGGGAGTATCCCAGCCAATTATGCCTTGCGGGACGCGGATCTCATCCTGACCCTGGGGGGCCGCTTCGATGACCGGGTGGCGGTGAAGGGCTTCGCGGCGGACAAGCGCATCGCCCATGTGGACATCGACCCCTCGGAGCTCGGCAAGGCGATCAAGGCGGATCTAGCCCTGGCCGCCGATCTCAAGACGTTTCTGCGCCATGCCCTAGCGTCCGGCCGCAGCGCCCATCATGCGGCCTGGCTGGCACAGATCGGCCGCTGGCGGGAGCAGATGCCCAAGCCCTACGGCACCGGGGATTACATCAAGCCGCAGGCGGTGGTCGAGGCCATTTCGGAGCTCACCGCGGGTGACGCGACTCTGGTTACGGGGGTGGGCCAGCACCAGATGTGGGCGACCCAGTACTATCGGTTTACCCGTCCGCGCCAGTGGATCAGCTCCGGGGGGTTGGGGACCATGGGCTTTGGGCTCCCGGCCGCCATCGGGGCCTGGTATGCGAGCCCGGATCGGCCCGTGGTGCTCATCGACGGCGACGGTAGTTTCCAGATGAATATCCAGGAGTTGGGAACCCTGGTCGCCAACCGCATCCCGGTGAAGATGTTTGTGCTCAACAACGGTTATCTCGGGATGGTGCGCCAGTGGGAAGACATGATGGACGAGGGGAACCATTACGAGACCTGCCTCTCCCGGACCGTCGAGTGCGATCCCGGTTGCGTCAAGTTGGATCCGACCTGTCGCATCCAGCTCCCCAACCTCACCGGGCTGCGGTTCGTCTATCCGCGGCTCAAGACCATGCGGGTCAGAACCCCCCAGGCGATGCCGGAAGCCGTGCGCGAGGCCCTCGCATATCAGGGTCCGGTCCTGGTGGATGTCTGGATCGACAAGGCGGAAGACGTGCTGCCCATGATCCAGCCGGGGCAGGGACTGGGGGAGATGATCGAATCCTAGAAGCTGTCTGGTTAAAATGGATCCAGGCCCACAGGCCGCGCGGGGGGTCATGTGGGCGTAGGTTGCGTTAAGACGCCGGCACAGACCCGGCAGGACGATCAGCGCGCCTTGGAGCGTCGAACGCAACACGTCGAACTGTCCCGACGCAGGAGGGATCTTTTCCCTCCGACAACGCCGAATCATTCAGGATTGCTATTAACCAGACAGCTTCTTAGATATGACTTCGATCGTCTGGCATAAGGTGACGGCACATTTCTGATCCACACAGACAACTGGAATTTTTCAAGATACCCAGTAGTTAAAAACCGGTGAAATACTCATGCATCCGTTGCTCGCTCCGACCTTACTCGTCCTGACCTTACTCGCTCTGATCTTAATAATCCTGATCAGAGCTTACAGCGTCCCGCTCAAGGATCCGACAACGCTTTCATATGGTCTTACCTATCTCGACAGGACTGGATTGAGTGGCGACAAGTTTGCACCGTCGGTGCGGCCGAGGGCGGGCATGAAGCTGGTGATTACGGCGCTCCCACAGCTGGCGCGGGAGCGGAATGTGATCATGTCGGTTCCTTCCTCTTTCGATTGGATCTTACCCGAGGACGGGCGTTTCGGGCAGCGGGACTTCTTCGCCGTCTCCGCGTTGCTCGCCGCTGCCGATACCCGCAGAGAGGGGGAACCTCCACGCGATCCGATGGCCTGCTTGCGCGCTATCGGGAACCAGCTGAAGCAACAGACCGACGGCAATCCGGACGCGTTTTTTCAGACCTTCGCCAACGCTGTTCTCGGTCCCGTGGTGAACAGTCTACGGGTCCAATATCATGGCCTCGCCGATTACGAAGCGGGTACACCCGACTGGTATCGCGCATTGGCGAACGAGGGACGCGCGATCGATTTTGAGGCGCAAGACGACAACTCGACCTTCCAGGTGGAGTTCAAGATCGCGCTGCCTTCGGAAACCTCGGACCAATGCGGTGCTGACCCGCAAGACACCGTGTCGGTCTTCGATCGGAGCGGTGATCCGTTCCAAACACGCGATCCCATAGAGTTCAAAGATCTCGATTCGACCCCTGAGTATCCGAACGTCTGGCTCGGCAGGCATGAATCTCACACCGGGCCCTACGGGCCCTATGCGCCGAGAACCTTGCTATCGGTCGAAGTGCCCGTCACGTTGTATGACTGGCCGGGTCACTGGTACGTCCCCTTCTATTTCAGCGTCGCCGACCTCGAACGGCAGCTGGGTATCGAGGTCGGGGGCATCGCCCGGCAGGGTGCCTATTTCCCGGATGCGAATCTGGTTGGCGCACAGGAGCCCGACCTCGAGAAGGCGCGCCCCGACCCTGACGCCGACTCCCGCTTCACAGTCTGGTTCGACCGACCAGGTCTCAAAGGATTCGTCGACCGCTCACTTCTCACCTTTATCTTAGGCTTCAAAGGATTCTTCGGGCGCCCGCTTCTCATCTCGGCATCCGAAAAGGAACGGATCATCGTCGGCGCCGATGACGTGATCTTCTGGCGCGTCGCCAGAGACTGACAAATAACGTGCGTCCGGAGACGAGGTAACGAGCCATGCGACTACGCCTGTTCGGACTGGAGTTCCAGATTGCGACCGACGGTACCCTCGAATTAGCAAACCCACCAACGGACCTCGTGATCTCGTTCGCAGGACGGGCGGTGGAATCCGGCGGCCAATGGCGAGCCGAACTCGAGTTGAGAGGCCGTCTCGGTCGGTGTTCATTCAACATCAACCTGCCGCTCATAAGGCTGAGACGCGCGTCTGATGCACCCACCCTGCTGGTGCCGGCGCACGATCCGGTCGAAGACGGCAGCAGTATCCGGTTCAAGCTGTTCCAGGACAGCGATCCCGGCGGTAATTGGGGTTTGGCCCTGGGTGGGCTCCGTCTGGTCGGCGATCCATCGCGCGACCAGCCGTTCGTCACTGACCACGACCGTCTAGTGGCGCGGTTCCCGGAAACCCCCTTGTTCCGCTCCCCCGAGAATGCATTACCTCTCGCCTTGGAGGGAAGCTTGGGCGGTTTCGTGCTCGACCTGACGGACGGACGGCTCACCGCGACCGAGGATGCCGTGCGGGTCCGGGTCGGCGTCGGGGTCGTGAACGACCCGCCTCAGGCCGGAGGCCAATTGTTTACATGGCACGGTCGATCGCGCGCCGGGGTCACAGTCGACTTGCGTCGGCTTGCGGACCGCACGGTACTCCGGTTTGCCGCGAACGACCCAGTGGCGAGCATCGCGCTCAACGCGGATACGGTGGATGCCGCACCCGTATCGGCGGACAATCCGGCGATTGCGCCGTTCGAGGTCGAGAACAGCGATCTTGAGGTCACCTTCCTACATCGGCCCGCGGACAACCCGCGACTGGACGACCTAGCACTGACGCCGGCCAATGGCGACGGTCAGGTCCTGACCGCGTATGCCTTCTCCGACGCCCGCAATCGGGCATCGCGTTGGCGCATCCGCGAGCGGTTGCCCTTGACGCTACGTGCCAAAACTCCGAGCCGGCCGGGCGGGATGTCGATCTCTCCCGCCGTCTCCGTCCGGGTAGACTCCACCGACCCCGCTGACACCTCTTTACATGGCCTGCACGGGATCATCGGTCGCACGCGGGTGATCTGCGCCGGAAGCGTGATGCTTAAGGGAGAAGAGATTGGAGAGCACTTCCCTTCGCGGGACGACGTGAATCCCGACGTAAATCCCGATCTGCTGTCCGATACCGTGCTGCCGCGCCTGGACTTCAGGGGGCCTGGGTCCAACAACCTCGGAGTGGTGACCGTCCGGCCGGGAGAGACCTTTGCCGGGCAGGACGGCCACTCGGCGGCCAACTTCCACATGCGCGGCAGGGCACTGACACTGCCGCTGATCGACCGGAAGCATATCGCCAAGAACCGCCAGAGCAATTGGGACCTCGAAGTAGGCAAGATCGAAGCGTCCACCCTGGGCAGTCAGCACCGACGGCACGACGAGACAGCCGTCCACGAGACCAATCTGTTGGAACCGGTCCTGAAGTCGCCGGCGACTCAGTTCTTCGACCGGCTGTTCACGGCCGCGGCCGACGACGCAGATGGGCCGGTGGTCGCCCTCGTGTCGGCCGACGACGACGAGCGGCCCTTCCCCAAAATTGGGCCCTATGATACGCGGTTCGACTATCGCAGCCTCGGCGTGAACATCCGGGTCGAACCCAAGATCGCCGACTACATGGTGATCCGCAAAGAAGACGTGGCAGGCGCCTTCGAGCTGGACCAGATCGTCGAGTTCGCATTCGACCCCAGCGGCAATTTCATGCCGCAGCGGGAGTTTCCGCAGGGGCTTGCGAAAGGTTCATCACCTGCCAATCCCGTCGTCGCCATTGTCAAGCTGTCCCGGAAGATTTCGCTCGAAAAAATCTTCGACGATGAGACGATCGAACACCGCTACGTTATCCCTGGAGGAGGCGACAGGACGATCGACCTGTTCGATGAACTTCCATCCGACGTCAAAGGCCAGGGTTGGACCGGGTTGATCCTGTTCCGGCTCCCGATCCTCGGCGAGTCGAAGCCGAATGAGGAGCCGGGCTTGGCCGCGCAACTGATCGGCAACGTGCTCGGTGACGAGCTGGAGCTCGCCTATCTGGCGCTTGCCCCGGTCCGGGATGCGAGTGGTACCCGGCGCATGTCGCATTTCGCGCGGGTGCTCTGGAAGAACGGCCGCTCGGTCATCGACCGCTCCGATTTCAAGGATTCGGACGGAAATCACAATCCACACGATCGCAAGGAGACGCGGTTTCAGCTCAACCGTATCGACGTGACCTGGGCGGACGGCGTCCTGTCCGATCTGCGCATCGACACCCGGTTCTACATCGACAGCCTGTTCGGCATCCGCCACGAGTCCACGACCGGAGGCCCGGAATCTCGTTGGATCGATATCGGCGGCCGATACGACGAGGACCAGGATCGGGTCCGCTTTCTCGCCGATCTCTCGGAGCCCTGGCAGATCTTTCCATTCACCGACGGTGATGCGGGTTTCGGTCCGTTGCGCCGGCTTGCGCTATCGTCGATCGAGATTACCCGAACCGGCAAGGACCGATTGGCGATTTCGCTCGACGGCGACCTCGAGCTCGGGAACTTCGGCGTCCCAGGGCTCGGGTTCGATGGGTTCGGCCTCGGCAATGACGCTCGCATCGATTTCAGCGGTCTCGATCTGTTTCTACCACCGTTGGATGTCGGCCTTGATCTGAACGGTAATTTTCTCGAGTTCGGGTATCCGTCGATCCGCATCAATCTCGACCTTACGCCGTTCCAGATCGGGCCGATCGGCCTGAAGCTGAAATCCATTGCGATGTCCTGGGACGGCAAAGGCATCGATTGGGAAGCGCCCCTCAAACTGGTGCGCGCCGGGGATTTCGACATCGAGCTGCCGACCTTCTTTTTCGATTTGCAGATCGATTTCGGGTCCCTGCCTGAGCTTGCACTCAAATCGGTCGACAAGCTGCTGCTCGATTTGCAGATTGGTCTGCAGGGACGCGACGGACAACTCTGGGACCGGATCGAAATCGGCTTGTCCGCCGTCGATTTTCGAAAGTTCGAACTGGACCTGCTGCGGTTCCTGACCATCTCTGCCAAGACCATCGACCTCAAAACCAAAACGGCCAAGAGGGGAACCAAGGAATACCGGTACAGTGTATTTCAGGCCAGCGGCGTGCGGGTCCTGATCCTCGGTCGAGAGGTCGTCAAAGATCTATCTTTCTTTTTGTTCATGTCGCCTGGAGGGCAAGTCGGCATTCTCGCGTTTGTGCCAACGCAAATCGACACCTTCCTGAAGATCCGCTGGGTCCTGATTGGCCGGGACGTTCTCCTCGACCCCAAATTCGCCGCTGACATCATGTCGGTGGACTTTCTCGACAAAGACAAAGATGAGGACATCGGAGGCAAACTAGCCACACAGGGCAAGAAGGGTGGCCTGCTACCCCTGATAGCGTCCGAGCAGCCAATCGGCGACTGGGTGTTTGCGGCCGGGTTCGGACTTGGATCCGATGAAGAGCCGCTGCTGAACGGACGCTTCCTGTTCCAGGATCGCAAATACTACGGCCTCGCCGTCGGCGGTGGCATCTTCAAGGAGTGGTTCGGGTTCGAGTTCGCCCTGTCCGTGCTGTACGAGAAGGGTCCCACCCCGAGCCAGGATCGGGTCGTCATATCCATCCGGGCCCCGAAAATAGACCTGTCGACATTCAAATTTCTCGGCGGCGTCATCTCGCTGCGGATTGCCTTCGACGGCAGCTTCCTCCTGGACTGTGGCTTTCCCTGGCGACGCGAGGGGGAGCGGCTGTGGAACCGCACCTTCGGCGCCATCGTCACGCCGTACCAGGGGTCCGGCGGCTTCTACATCCGGAAAGAGAACATCCTGGCACCCTTGGGCAACAACCTGGTCGCCGCCGGCGGGGGCTACGCATTACAGGTAGGTCTGGGCGCGACGTTCGGCGGCGGCGTCTTCTCGGTGTGGGTCACCGTCGGGATCTACAGCGTCATCGAGGGTGTCGTCGTCCTGAAGGACGACAATCTGAAGGCCTTCCGGCTGACCGGCGCCATCGGCGTCGTGCTGCGGGGCGTCGGGGAGCTGAACTTCTGGATCATCTCCGTCCGGGTCGAGATCGTCGTCGGCGCCGAAGCCGGCATGACCCTGCTCTATCGGTCGGACGACAGCATTCCGGATCTGACGGAGATCGGAATCCCGGCGACCATCGATCCGGGACGACCGGTGATCCGCGTCGATTTCCTGCTTTATGCCCGGGCGAGCGCCCGGGCGTGCATCGGCTCGGGTTGGTTCAAGCTCTGTAAATCGATCTCCGTCAGCGTGCCGATGCGGGCGCGCTACGATCTCTCTCTGTGAGGTACGCATGTCAACCACCCTCTACCTGACGGTCGATTTGCACGCCCATCGTTGGTTCGATTCCCAGGCCGACGATGCCGCCATCTGGCTCTGTATCCAGCCTCACATCCGTATCCAGCGTCGCCAAGTCTTTCCTTACATCATCAGGCGCATGGACGTTATCAGTCGCGTGGACGTTAAATTCGCCGATCTGCGCGCCTTTATCGAGAACCATGCGACAGGCGGCCGATTCAAGTACCTCCTCTTGCCGGAAGAGGTTAAAGATAGCGAGTTCGTTCCGGTCAATCTGCCTTCCGATGTCGAGATCACCGTCCAGTGGGACACGGATGGCCCCATGCGGCAGCCCAACCGCAATACCCGGTCGACAGGGATGCACATCATCGACCCGACTTGTTTCAACAATGACAACCGGGGGGGGCAGGCAGCCGACACCGCAGGCCAGGACAAGGCGCAGCCGGTCGAGGCCGGGCCGTTCGCAGCAGCATACAATCAGGCCCTTCAGGGCGCGTTGCAGGCGATAACCAGGGACCCGAACACCGATCTCTCCGATCTGGCGGATCAGCTCATTCTCGGATTCTGGGGCGGTACGCGCCGGCGCATTCGCGCCCGATCCGTGACTCCAGGCGATATCGAGCTCATGGCCCTGGATACGGGCGATCTGGCGGACGACGCGGAGGTGAAACAGGACCCGACCTTTCGCGTGACCAATCTCCATAGTCTGAACGGCCTGATGTTCAAGGTCCTGGAACGAAGCCAGGTCCCAGAGATCGGCACTGTGCGCGATCTGACAATCAGGCTGTCCTGGCCCGGTGGCGGCACGGTACTGAAGGTCAGCGAGGCGGCGGCAGAGGCTCTGGAGCGACTGCAAACGTTCTTCGAGACCCTCGGCGATGTGCCGGCCGAGGTTCTCAGTGATCTGAAGCACCGGGAGGCGCCCGGATTTGCGAACCGGGTCTATGTGGACGATCAGATGATCGGCTTCGGCGCCGTTCAGCTGGGGACCGGTGACGGTGGCGCGAAGCAAACCTGGTTTCGTCGGCGAGCGGAGCGGCGCGCGGACCCCGAGCTCCAATCCCGACTTGCGGACATGTCGCGGCTGGTGGTCCATTTCGGCCGGCCCATGGAGTCCACCGCCCAAGACAGCAACCTACCACCCGTCGAAGGTCCGATGACGTTCGAAGTGGCAGATGTCGTCGAATGCCGCTTGACCCGCTATCGCCTTGGTGGTGCGACCGAACCAGGGGCCTGGCTGGTTGCGCGCTTGAGCCCGACCGAGACCGACCGTGCGCAGTTCGAGCGCGAGCTCGAGGCCGACGAGGACTGCTTTAGGAACAAACCGCTGCTCGATCAAAACGGAGATGTGCTGCCGGCCACCCAAGTCCGTTATCTCGGCTGCTACCAGTTCCCCTGGGAAGGCGACGAACGGGTTCCCTTGTTCCTGGTCAAGAGCATGCCTGCCAGCGGTGGTGAGGGGGATAGCGGGGTTACCGATGATGTCGGCGAGGGAGATAGTGGTGTCATCGGCGAGCTTGAAACCGTCAGCGTGGTGTTTCCACGTGTCGAACCGGATGGCAAGCCTATCCGACTGACGCTCGACCCGGCCGGCTCACGCACCAAGGAAGAAGGCATGCGCGACCCCACCGGGCCGCGTTGGGAATTGCCGGCGGACCCACAGCTGCCGGATGCCGAGTTCGAGCTGCTCCGGCTCGTCGAGCCGGCCCTGTCACCGGAGCATCAGGCCCGCCTGATCGTCGCCGTTGCCTTCCGGGACGATGCCGAATTCGTCTTCGCCCATAGCGCCGCCCGCTACGAGGGGGTGATCCGGGTCGATTACCCCGAAATCGAAGGCGAGGAGGCGGAGCAAGAAATCCGCGAGGATCTCGTCAATTTCAACACCCTCAATGTCTATCACCGGTGGCCGATTCTGGATCGGGCGCTATCGGAGGTCGACGACAGCGAAGACCGCCGTGAGCTCAACACGCGGTTCAGCGAGCTGTTTCCTTTCTGGTCCGAGGACGGCGGCCACTCCGAGGATGGTGACAGCCACGCCGGCTCCGTTGCCTTCCAGTATCTTTTCAAGCAACCGGTCCAGTCGCCGCCCGGCGATCTCGCGGGTGCGGACATCCGGCGCTACTTCGATGCCCTGTACCAGGCCGCCGGAACCCAACGGCGACTCGATTTTCGCCTGGAGCACACCTATGGCTCGGAGCTCGACCTTGGAAAGGACTCCTCTCTCGCCTGTCCCCTGGATATTCGCCCTTTGCTGCCGCCTCATGCCGCCAGTCCTCGTTTCAAGGAAGAAACCGTGAAAGAGGTCGATGCCCCACCTTTCTTCAGTGTCGGATACCGCAAGGCGGCGGCCGGCGAGTTGCTGACCTTGACGTTCGACCGACGGTACCTGGATCCGGCGTTGGCACCGGCCCGCACTCCTGATGATGACAAGCGCGTCTCGGAGTTGCGCGAGGCGTATGTGAATGCGCAGCGTGCCCTGTGCGAATTGGCCTATGCCGAGAAGATCGAGCTGGAGGGGCGGTTCCTGACCTTCGATTTCAGGCAGGCACTCCATTCGGACTCGGGGCCCATCATAGCTGGGCTGACACCCGTCCCTGCATTCGAGGGGGACGCTACCGGGTGGCCGGTCCATCTCAATGACCCGAGTCTGCCGCCGGAGCAGAACCTCCAGTCGGTGGCGCGCGCCTTGCTCGATGGTTGGGACACCGCCCCGGATCGGATCGAGATCCCGCTGCCGGTGGGGAAACATCCGTCGATCTCTGATAGCTGTAATGTGATCGAGCTCGCCCTGCGGGTGACCCGTAATCCAGATAAGGTTCCGGCAAAGGACCCGACCCGTTGGAGCGTCGTGCGCACCCGCGTGCGCCCGACCCAGCCCGAGTGGACCGGTCCGCAATTGGAGCCCGCCGTCGGGACCGACCAAGGCTTCCGGCAATTTCTGAACGGGCTGCACAGGGGACGGGCGGCCATCCAACCCGATCAGGAAACGCGCGAAGCATCGGGCAGGCTGCTGGGATTGCTCTCGGATGGCAGTGCCGAGTCGGCAGGCGCCTGGATCGTGCCGGAGGGCCTCAAGCGGCTAGGTGGCCAGAGCATCATGGCCAGCATTACGCCGCTGAGCTTCGTGCCGGTGAAGCCGCATCCGCAGCTGGGACCCCAGACCTTCGAGCTGGCAAAGCGGTATTTGAAGGGGCTACAGATGATCCTGTCGCTTGCGCCGGGGGCATGGACGCCGAAGGGTGAAGACGACCAGGTTGTGACGGCCTGGACTGATCTTCTGGACCGTCTGAAACGCTATGACAAGAACAAGGCTATCGTGAACATGGCGGAACGGATTCGGGATCTGCTGAGACCGGTCCATTTGGCCAAGGGTGGCCCGGACGATCAAGCGTTGGACGAAGAAGTCCGTAAGGCCATCCAAGACCTCACCGATCCCGACACAGACCCGGCCAGGGAGGTACAGGAGAAGGTACGGACCGCCACGCTCTCCTTGTTGCTGAGAGATCTTTCGCTATTCGGCGAGGCGAAAGCGCTCCTCTATACGCGGTTGCGGGATGGGGACTCTCAATTGGAAATCACACCGGCCTTCCACGCTTGGGAAACCCTTCGCCGGTCGGGAAAGTACCGCAAAACCCCCTCTCCCGCCGGGAGAGGGGTTGGGGAGAGAGGATCGAAGGGTGAAGATCGGTACCTTCTACAGGACCAGCGCCGGCTGTCCTACCGCGACGGGCTGACCGACCTGGCCGGCCAGTACGGCTACGGGTTTCTCGAGGTGTTACCGGATGCTGGCTACGGCAACGATTTCACCCTGGAAGACGCGCAGGCCTTGTCGTTCGAGAGCCTGATCGAACCCTTCGAACGCGGCCAGAACCCAATCACCAAGCGCGATCCGTCCATTCCGCTGAAGGGGGATCGTGTCAGGATGCCGGACCAAGACAAAGACGCCAAATCCGTCTTCCTGCCGTCGCGTCAGCCGATCCGCGATCCGGCCCTGGCATCCGCCGCGATCTTCGACGAGATCCAGAACAATCCGAATTGGTCGGAAGAGATCCGGGACGACACCAAGTCCTTCGATCTGCAAAAACTGCTCGGCGGGGAGCTCGTGGCGGTGACGGAAGGCCCAAGGGTCTCGGTCCGAGCGGCGACGACCGACCCAGCGGACCAGTCCCAAGCCCTCGACGACTTTCTGGTCACCGGCATATTCCAGGTCTGGAGCGACGAGGAGGACGGGTTCTCGAAAGATACCTTCGACCTCTGGATCGAGGATGCTGATGAGGGTGAAACTATAGAGATGAAGAGCAGCGTACCGACAGTTAGCCTTTCGGAAACCTTCCTGAAGCAGCTGTTCAAACTGTCGGACTCGCCGCAGATCCAAGGGATCCAAGACCTCGACCAACTGCTCAACCATGTCGACGAAGCCGGAAGCCTGCTTGAACCGGTCAGTGATCCCGGCGGAGAGGCATGGGATACGGAGCCGTCACTGCGCCTCGTCGTTGACACGGTGAATAACGGAGAAACGCTGCGCCGAATCGACATAACGTCGGACCCCGACAGCTACCTTGAAGCCTTCCTGTTCCGGGTCCTACCGATTGAGCCGGATGTTCCACCCCGGCCGCGGGCCCACTATCTCCTGGTGGCGGTGGAACGGCCGATCTGGCGACGAACCGCGATCCGGCTCGGACAGTCGCGCAACCGTAAGGACATCGAGGGTCCTGATTTTGCGCCGATCTTCGGCTTCACCTCGCGGTCGAGAACCAGCGCTGTCCCCCAGCAATACACTGCCTCTGTACCCGACGTTGGCCGGGAGTTGAAATTGCCGGCACGGGTCGTCACTTGGCGACAAATCGAAACGGCCTTGGTCGACCAAGAGTTTCTGCTGCCTTCCAGTCTCCGTCAGCAACATTTGGTGGTTGTGAGCGTATTTCACGAGCAGCGAAGCCAGCTCCGTAAGGGATACTTCGATCCCAGCGGGAAAGAAAAATCCAAGGAGCTGGCATCTGAAGTTCTCTCCAAGTTCGCCCTTGAGATTGTCAACGTCAAACCCAGCGAGGCGGACTCCACGCAGGTTCGGTTTCCAGAGCCGTTCGAGCATTTCCTGCTCGATCTGCAGTGGTTCTCATCCCGCAACCGCGAGCTCCTGCGGCTGAACGGAATCCGCGTGGCTTTAGACTGAAAGGCTGTCCAAAAACTGACCCATTGATTTTAAGCCGGTAGGCTGGATCGAGGGACGAGACCCGGCAAACCAAGCTTGCCTGTAAATGCTGGGTTTCGTTCTTCAACCCAGCTACTCCCTACTCTGGCCTACGGTCCTTTTTTGGACAGCTTCTTAGCTTAATGGTATTGAGATCTACGTGGGCCGGCAGCACGGTGGGTGATCCTGGGTAGGTTGCGTTAAGACGCCGGCATTGGCCTGGTAAACGATCAGCGAGCCTTAGTGCGTCGAATGCAACCCGTCAAACCTTGTCCCGACACAGGAGGGATCTTTCTTGTCCCGACGCAGGAGGGATTTTTTCCCTCCGGACATGGGTCAATGGCAATTGGCGTGTAACCTTCCGATTTGCCGGCTCCAATGTCGAGCTGGTCGATTACCAAGACTACCACTGACAGGAGCACAGTCATGATGAAGAATCCTCCGCACCCCGGCGAGCTGCTCCGCGAGGACGTACTTGCGCCGCTGGGCCTGTCGGTCAAAGAAGTCGCCGCACGCCTCGGCATGTCGCGGGTCGCGCTATCGCGCGTACTCAACGGCCATGCTGCGATCAGCCCGGACCTGGCCGTGCGCTTGGAACTTGCCGGCGTCAGCACGGCTCGCGCTTGGCTCGCCATGCAGGCCAACTATGACTTGGCTCGGGTGATGCAGCACGAACAGCCACCGGTGCGTGCCCTGCAGGAAATTGCAGCCTGACCTAAGGCCTCTATTTACGCGGATTGTCACAAATTACATCGTTTTCAATCTAATGATCGAAGCCTCGAAAACCCGCGGTCGCTATTTGCTGGGCCTTAAGAAGCAGCATCCCGCCTGGCGTCTGCTGGCGGCCCGTAACGGGCCCTTGGTGATCGGCTCGTTGAAGGCGCTGTTCGACGAGCAGGTCAATGGCATCGATCTGGACGCCGCCCAGCAGCTGTTGAGCGAGTCCCTGCAGTTGGCGCACGAGGCGGGGGAGATCGAGTGCGACGAGGACTATCGCCTCTTGGCGCGGCGCGAGATCCGGCAATGGATCCGGCAGGAGCTGATCCTGGAGCGGGACGGTCGGCTGATCGCCACCGATGCGTTGGAGGCGACGTTTCGGTTCGTCGACGGACTGGACAATCGCATCATGACCTCCACCGCGTCGCGCCTGTCCATCGTGCAGCGGGAGATCGAGAACCTGGAGTTTCGCTTAAATCCCGACCCGGATGTCCGGGCCAGGCTGCTCAAAAGTCGGATCGCGGATCTGGAGGCCGAGCTCGCGGCCGTGGAGCAGGGCGAGGTGGAGGTCTTGTCCGAACAGGCGGCGATCGAGGCGATTCGTGAGGTCTATACCCTGTCCATGGGACTGCGCAGCGATTTTCGCCGGGTGGAGGATTCTTATCGCGCGGCCGACCAGCGGCTACGCGAGTCGGTGGTGAGCCAGGACAGTCATCGCGGGCAGATCGTGGATACCCTGTTGGACAGCCAGGACGCCTTGCTGCAGACCGATGAGGGCCAGGTGTTCGATGCCTTTCAACAGCAGCTGACCCGCAGCCTCGAGCTGGAGAAGATGAAGCAGCAGATCCGCTCCCTGACGGATCGGTCCCACATACACAAGGCGTTGAACCGGGAACAGCGGTCCGAGCTGCGGTGGCTGGTCATGCGCCTGGTGGACGAGAGTGCCGTGGTGATCGAGGCGCGCGCCCGCAGCGAGCGGGATCTGAAGGGCTTTCTGCGCACCGGCTTAGCGAGCGAGCATCATCGGGTGGGCCAGCTGCTGAACGAGCTCCTCGCCCAAGCGGCCGCCGTGGATTGGTCCCGGCAGGCGCTGCGTCGGGCGCCCGGCCCGCTGCCGCCGGTGGGCTTTCCCAACGGTAGTCTGCCCGTGGTGGAACGGCTGCGGTTCAAGGACCTGGAGGAGGGCATCCGGCCGATCCTGGAGCTGATCGAGCAGACTACCGACCTGGACGAGCTGGACGATGATTTCTGGTCGGCCTTCGATGCCCTCGACCAACGCGCGCTGATCGAGCAGACCCAACGGCTGTTGGCCGAGGAAGGCCGGGCCATGACTATTGCCGAGATCGCGCGCCGGTTGGCGCCGAGTCACGACCTGGAAGCCTTGGCCCTGTGGTTGACCATGGCCTTGGAGGCCGAGCTGCCCATCGCCGACGAGGAGGCGCTGGAGCTGTGTGACCGGCAGGGCAAGCGGACCCGCTTCACCCTGCCCCGGGTCGCGCTGAATGCCGGGGCGGTGGCCGGTATCGAGTTGGATCTGTGATGGGTAGCGGATAAATTTTAAGTGGCAAATCTGCTTGGTTCTTTTTCTTCACCTTTGCAATCCGGGGTAGTGGGTAAGTTTCAAGTGAGAACATCCAGCAGTCGATAGTCATCCTGAATTTCTATCACTTGAAAGTTTTCCACTACCACAAATCGTTTCCACCAACGGTTCAATAAATCTCCAAACAGCTGCTTTCTTCATTCTCAAAGAAGGTTTCAATCTTGTCTTGATTATTGAGCAGAAGATCGAGTACGTACCCTTTGGGCTTGTTACCACACTTGAGCCAGATGACCTTCGGCGGATTACCGTAGACTAGACTGAGTTCATGGAAATCCGAGTCCTTGGTGACGATGGTAAAGTTATTATCTTTAGCGAAGTGCCAGACGGTGAGATCATCGGCCTGATCGAGGTCGGCGAACTTGACCTGGGTCGAGCCAGGATAAACGGGTTTCAGTTTCTCCAGCAACCGAAACGACAAGTTTTGATCCAGTAGCAGTTTCAAGCCGGTGCGATCGTCGAGAGCCGGTGTTCACGGTCGGCGGCGAAGGCCAGGCAGGCACGGATATCGTCCTGGGTCAATTCCGGATAATCCTCCAAAATCTCCGTTTCACTCATGCCCGAAGCCAACCACTCCAGCACGTCATAGACGGTGATTCGCATGGAGCGGATACATGGCTTGCCGCCACGTTTGCCCGGCTCGATGGTGATGTGATTTTGATCGTCCGTCATGAGGTTTGCTCCTTTATCCTAAGGCTGCATTAGGGTTGGTGAGTTCCCGGAAACGGTGCTTCAGGATGACCAAATCCAAATTCCCTTTAGTCAGGTCTTTCTCGTGCTCTGAAAGTATATCCACTACCTCGAAGCGGCGTAATAGTTCTCGATCCTGAATGTTCAGCGAGATAACATTTACGGTTCACATCCCCAATATGTTTGGATGAGAATTTGGAGTTCTGATGCACCGGCAACCGGATGCGCCGAACACGCCGAACACGCCGAACACGCCGAACACGCCGGACCCGGCACCGGATCAGGCGCTTGGCGACCTGACGGACTCGCCCTCGGAGCATACCCCGGTCGAGCGCGCTGTCAAAGACTGCGTGCAGGAGCTACTCAGGACCGGCGTGCTGGAGGCCACGCGCAAACCGAATCTGTATCGCACCGCGCTGACCGCACGCGACACCATCAACGGCCTGCTGGAGGCCCTGGATCTGTGCATGCAGATCGACGAGGTGCGCGGGCTCGCCTTCATCCGGGTCGTCGACGGCTATGACGGCGGTGATCGCGACCAGTGGAGCCATCCCCTGCTACGCCGCCAGCGACTCAATCTCGAACAATCCTTGCTGGTCGCCATCCTGCGCCGCTTCTATGTCGCCCACGAGGTAGACAAGGGGGTCGGCGACGACGCGGCCGTCGTCCATCTGGACCAGCTGTTGCCGGAGCTGAACCACTTTCTGGGCGAGACCGGCAGCGATCGCCAGGACGACAAGCGCCTCCGGTTGCTGCTGGAGCAGCTGCGCGGTCACGGCCTGGTCTCGGAGATCGACGACGACGAGCGGCTGCGGATTCGGCCCTTGATCGTACACGTCGCCAATCCGGCCAATCTGCAAAACCTGCTGGCGGCTCTCGCCCGACAGGCCGGGGCCGACCGTGGGCAAGATCCATAAAGAGCCTGCTCAGCGAGACCCACCATGGCGGATCAAGAAGGCGCCCGTAAGTCGGACGAATTCATTGCCGTCAGCCTGACCCCGGACGTGTGCAAGACACCGGTGGGCAGCACCCTGGTGCCGGTGCCCTATATGATCGTGGCCGATCTGAGCGACAGCTTTGCCACCAGTCCTAACGTCCGGTTCGGCGGACAGCCGGTTTTCGTCCACGACCAAAGCAAAATCTCCCATGTGACCGGCGACGAGGCCGGCATCGGTGGCGGGGTCGTATCCAGGACCTACAAAGGGATCGTCGAGTCCGTCGAGGGCAGTTCCACGGTCCGCGTGAACGGCAAGCCGGTTGTGCGCCACGGCGACCGCTGTAAGATGAACAACGGCAACACCATCGGCCGCATCCTCTACCAGGGACCGGGCGGCGGCGCCCCCAACACAAGCGGCGACACCAACCCGCCGGTGGTCCCCGAAACGCCTGAAGAAGAACAGGCCGCGCGGGAGAAACGGGGCCTGTGGGCGCGGCTCTCCGAAGATGTGCATACCGCCCTGGATGGGCTCGGCTTCATTCCCGGCGTAGGCATCTTCGCCGACCTTGCCAACGCCGGTATCTACGCCGCCGAAGGCAACTTGGCGATGGCCATTCTTTCCGGCGTGGCGGCAGCCCCCGGCATCGGTGACGGCATCAAGGCCGGGGCTATGGCGGCCAAGGCCGGTGGGAAAGTCGCCAGGGAGGCCGCGGAAAGAGGGGCCAAAGAAGCTGCGGAAAAAGGCACCAAGAAAGCCGGCGAAAAGGTCGGCAAGGATGGCGTCCGGATCACCGGCAGACGCATGAAGCGGTATGAGGTCAAATGCTTCCGGACCGGAAAGAAGATCCCCAAGGACAAGCATGTGGAATTCGACCGCCAACTCCGGCGCCAGCGGGATGCCCTGAACCGGATGACCGTGGACGAGTATTTCAAGGGGCGCACGGCCTATAGGAGCATCAGGAGGAACTCGGCAACTGCACAAGCGGCGAGAAGAAGAGAACAAACAAAATTGGCTAAAAGTCTCCGTGATAATTATCGCAAACAAGGTATGTCGGCGACGCAAGCCAAACGGTTGGCGAAGTCGAAGTCATCCGAGATCATGAAAGGTCTCGCCGCTCTGCATGAGCCGGATCTGGTTGTCGGCGGCAAAGATGTGATCGGTGGCTTCGGCGATGCCCAGGTCAACAAATCCATCGGCGGCGGCTGGAAGAGCCGGGTCGAGGATCTGGATGAAGCTGCCGGCAAGGTTTCCGGGGTAGAACGCGGAAAGACCGGAATGAATGTCGAGCTCAAGCGATGCCCATAAGGGGGGAATACGATGGATGAGGATTTTGAACTATTTCTGAATGATGAGGGATTCGCCCCGGCCTTCGACTGTCGGCCGGTCAGCGAAGCGACCTTCAACAGGTATCAAGGCAAACTGCCGAACAAGCTGTTGGAATACTGGCGGGCGTTCGGCTTCTGCGGCTATGGGGAGGGTCTGTTCTGGATTGTCAATCCCGAGGAGTTCGAGGACGTGGTCGATGCCTGGCTCGAAGACACGCCGCTTGCGGGTTCGGACAACTACCATGTGTTTGCGCGGTCTGCCTTCGGCGAATTGTTTATGTGGGGAGAAAAAGGTGGGAACTCCTTAGACATTCTATCGCTATATGGAATGTTGTTCCCGACGCCACCTACAATATTAATCCAGAAAGGCAAATTAGATTTGTCGCTCCAATCATTTATCTCAGGCCAATCCAAAGACGATCTTGATTTTTACGACAGCAACGAAAAACCGCTGTTTAAACGGGCCTTGAAAAGACTGGGGCGTTTGGAACCGGATGAGCTGTACGGCTTCGAGCCGGCATTGGCCCTGGGGGGTGTTGAGAAGCTGGAAAACCTGGTGAAGGTCAAAGCTGTGGAACATCTGCTCATCCTGGCCCAGCTGAGTGAAAAAGAGATCCGGGAGAACGAGGCCATCAAGGCGCTTCGGGAAGGCAGGATCACACCTTGACGCATAGCAGTCGTAGGATACACGGTAAGCACCTGTCTCGTGCAGGGACGCACAGGCAGGCTCGACCCAGCCTACTGGCTTTAAAATCAATGGGTTAGTTTTTAGACGGCCTCTAAGCCTGCCGCCGCACGCCAAAAGGACCCATCAGCCCACCAGGTGTCGGGCGGAGAGCAGGTCTTCCTCGGCGCTGTCGCGTAGCTCGGCATCGCCCCGTTTCGTCAGGCCCAGGAACCAGACATCCTGACGTTGCTCCTCGGTCAGGTCTGCGGCGCCCGCATCCAGATGCCTGATGCGTGCGGGGGGCTCGCCGCCGATTTCCGTCTCGATCACGGTCGCAAGATAGGGATAGCGCGCCTGCTCCAGGGTCCAGTCCACCGGCTTCCCGGCCCGGGCCTGGGCACGGTTGCGGTGTACGCGCAGCACACCGTCGCCGGGATACTGCTCCCAGTTGCGGTCGAACCAGTCCGCGGCTATGCCCCAACCCTGGGCACGGGCATGCCAGAGGCCGGTCTCGATGATCCGGACACTGCCGGGGGGCAGGGTCTCGATCTCCGATTGTGCGCGGTCGAGTGCCCCGTTGCCGCTCCGTCGCAGCAAGACAGCACGGCCGAAGGCGGGGTCGTGGGAGAGGTCTTCCCCGGTGATGTCGGCTAGATCGGCCAGATCGCCGGCGGGACCCTCGTGGGGGCGCCGCGGTTGCGCGGGCCGAATCGGCTCGCCGGCCAGCGCCCCTTGCAGGCGACGGCGGATCTGGTCGCGCTTGGCGATGCTTTCTTCATTGAAGTCGAGCTGGTCGGCCCGGTCCAGGACCTCCTTGGCCTCCTCCAACCGCTCCAGGTCGATCAGGGTATCCGCCAGCCCGTTGATGGTCACGGGATCGCGGGGGAACTGCTGCTGGGCCTCTCGGTAGACCACCACCGCTTGGTCCCGGCGGTCGGTGATACGCAGGGTGTGGGCCAAATCATTACGGCAAACGGGGTTGTCCGGGAACAAGCGGATGGCCGCCCGGTAGACCGCCTCGCCGAGCTCCGCATCGCCGTGCAGGACCAGGGCATGGGCCAACTGGTTGTGAGATTGCACGTTATGCGGAAAGCGCCGGCGGGCGTGCCAGTAGACGGCCTGGGCCCGGTGCCAGTCGCCTTCTGCCTCCAAGGCGCGGGCGAGCAGGGACCCAGCATAATGATCCTGCGGATTCCAGCGGGCGGCCTCATGGGCCAGCGCCCGCGCCCAGGCCGGGTCCGGCTCCAGGAGTCGGTTGCCGAGGCTGCAGAAGGCGCGCACCAGATAGTAACTATCCCCGCTCTCGCGGCAGTAATGGCGATACCGGTCGAGCAGCGCTTGCAGCTGTGGCTTGATGGCCGCCAGATTCCCCGGCAATTGCCGCAGCAGCGGCCGCAGCTCATCTGGATATGGCGACTGCAGGAGGCCCTTCGTCTGCCGTGGATCGGACGGCCCCAGGGCAGACGGGTAGCGCCGGTCCAGCCACTTGCGCACCGGGCTGGAGACGTCCCGTGCCTGAATCAGCTCACGAAAGCGCCGTCCCCACTGGTCAGCACTCATGGGGTAGACGCCCGCCAGATAGTCCAGTTCGGCGAGCCAGGGGGTTCCTTTCAGGTCGCCCCGGCGGGCCAGGGCCTCACCATAGTCCAGTACGCCGCGCAGCATGGCTCGTGGTACCGAACGCTCCACCCCGCCTTTATCGTCCGCCGGCAGCAGGCGCAAACCGGTGATGCCGATGCGTGCATAGTCCTCGTGGACACCCCCGGCAAGGCAGGTGAGTCCGAGCCACAGACCGAGCAAGCGGCGGTCCGGCTGGCCCTGGGTGAGGGCGATGAGCAGTGCCGCCTCCGGGTCCCGTGAGCGGCCGAAGTAAAAGCCGCGCAGCCAGGCACGCAGCCGACCCTGGTTGTGGGCGCACCAGGCCCGGGATTCCGGCAAGGGCACCAGCAGCACGGTACGGAAGGCGTCGACCAGGGCGTCGGCGAACCGCTTGCCTGGAAGGCCCTCTGACGCCGGTGCACCGAGCACCGCATCGAGCCATTCGTGCATTGCCTGGTCCGCGCGCGGGATCTGTTCCGGTGTCAGGATTTGGACCAGGGCCTCGGACGGACGCGCCCGGGCGAAGGGGCCGAGGAAAATACGGTCGGCCAGCAGATCGCCGATGGCCTGGACGGGCTCGGCGACAAAGCGCGCCTGCCAACGCTGGATGGCCGGACTGACGGGAAGTGCGTTCATTCCCCACCCTCGCCGAAGAGGTCAGCGCCGAAGTCGTCGCGTCCCGCGTCGATACGGACCCAGGGCAGATGGAAGCCACGCGCTCGGTCGAGGGGCATGGTCACCGGCTCAGCGACGATACCGGCCCGATAGAAGTGCTCCGGGCGGTAGACCAGGCGCGGGCTCAAGAGCTCACAGCCCATTTCGTAGTCATTATCGTCTTCCACCGGCGTCAGATTCACCGTCCTGCCGTACAGCGGTGCCTTGGTGGCATCCGGCTTCGGCAGGGGGCTTGGAAAGGAGTAGTTACTGATGTCGCCGTCCAGCATGGTAGGAATGGCCGGATGGCCTTGTCCATCGAGGGCGGCGATCGCCTCCGCCACTGGATAGCGCATGACCAGGATCTCGACCGGCCGCCCGGCGGGGCCAGGGTCCAAGTGGCCCAACCCCAGGCGGTTGCGCAGACGCACGGCCCAGTCTGCCACCCCGTCCGCCAGGATGTCTGCGACCTGGATCTCGGTGGTGACGTAGGCGGGACGCCGGTCCCGATCAGCGTTCCAGGCATTGCACAGGCCCTGGAGAAAGCCGCGGGCGGCATCATCACCAGCCCGAAACCGCTTTATCTGGTCCGCCACTTCCTCGAAGGAATCTCCGCGCAAAATGCACGGCCAATCCGCCTGCTCGACCCGGATCAGGTTCAGACGCTCATCGATCTGAGTCACCCGATTGCGGTCGCTGAGCGGACGGAAGGTCACAGGCGCATCGGATTCGCTGGGATCGAGAAAGAGCTGCTCCGTAGCAAAGCCGTGATGACGACCGTACCAGTCGTCCATGTCCGAGACCGGACCGAATGCAAAATGGGGCTTGTACAGTTCCAGCGCCTCCGGGGGCGGACGTTCGTCGAGCAGGAAATTCCGGGCGCAGGCCCGCTCCTCGTAATCATCGGATTTGGAAGCCGCGCTCAGGTAGCCGTGAAGGTTGGGAATGGTTTGCAAATCTATTGATTTTACTTGGGTCTTTTATGAGGTCCCGCAGAAAATTCCATCGGACCGACATCCGGTCTGCCGGGAGGGCAAGCTCTTAGTGTAGTCGGTAGCTGATGAAGACTAACTCACGCGGAGGTTTTTTACCAGATTAAGCCACGGTTGCTTCTTTGTCCACGCCGCTGCACACACGGCAACCGAAAGATAACTCGTTGGAGGATTCGACTCAGCGTCTCCGGGGTTCAAAACAGTCGGAAGCCGGCGACCGGAAGCGACCCGTGCGGGTTCGGCGTATAATCCGATCGGTCACAGGCTGGCAGGAGGACGCTGACGTGGACGATCTGGCGCAGACACTCGCCCTTTCCCTGGGCGCCGGTTGGGCCAGCGGGATCAATCTCTATGCCGCGATCCTGGTGTTGGGCTTTCTCGGGGCCACCGGCAGGATGGTACTCCCGGAGGGCATGGAGGTGCTGGCCGATCCGCTGGTCATGTTCGCCGCCGGGTTTATGTATCTGGTGGAGTTCTTCACCGATAAGGTCCCCGGCGTGGATACGGTCTGGGACACCCTGCATACCTTTGTCCGCATCCCGGCCGGGGCCATGTTGGC
The DNA here is from genome assembly GCF_004359955.1 of Candidatus Thiosymbion oneisti. Classification (NCBI taxonomy): domain Bacteria; kingdom Pseudomonadati; phylum Pseudomonadota; class Gammaproteobacteria; order Chromatiales; family Chromatiaceae; genus Candidatus Thiosymbion; species Candidatus Thiosymbion oneisti. The sequence continues at coordinate 74,445 of NZ_SMSC01000017.1, read as the reverse complement.
GGCCGGTGCGGTGGGGGATGTGGGCCTTGGCGCCGAGCTTGCGACGGCGCTCCTGGGCGGCGGCATGGCTGCGGTCTCCCACGCCGCGAAATCCGGGACCCGGGTGCTCATCAACACCTCGCCCGAGCCCTTCACCAACTGGACGGCCTCCATTGTGGAGGATTTCAGTGTCGTGGCCGGTCTGTTGGTGGCGGTCAATCATCCGGTGCTGTTTCTGGTGCTCCTGGCCCTCTTCCTGCTGCTCCTGATCTGGTTGCTCCCCAAGCTGTGGCGGGGGATCAAGCGGGTCTTCGGGACCATTGCCAGGTGGTTCGGAGGCACCCGGAAGGGAGAGACCGTACCCTCGCGACCCGATGTGCGGGCCCTGGAGGCGAAGCCCCCAGGACAGGACCGGGGCCAACCGCCCGGTCCGACCCAAGGCCATTAAGTTAAGCGTCGAGCCCGTTTGGCCCAATCGCTGCTACCCGCGAAAGATCATGCCCACCAAGCGCTTCATCGCTCGGGGGGAAGTGAACCACGGATAAACACGGATAGACACGGATTGGCTCATGAAGATGAGACGCGGCAGATCATCGGCTGTGCGATGGCGGTGCGCAACGACCTGAAGCTCAGTCTGGTCCTGAATTTTCGACGGGCGCGGTTGGAATGGAAGCGGGTTGTCTTACCGAGTCCATCCGTGTCCATCGGTGTGAATCCGTGGTTCTATTCACAGAAACGACAACCGTTGCCGGTAAGGCCTGACTTGATGGCATTGTGGTCCAACCTGAGCGAGCGCTGCCGGATGGGGATATGAACGTACCGCAAGCCCTGGGGCAAGATCCCGGGGACGCTATCGAGGTCTATCTGGTGGGCGGGGCCGTGCGGGACCGGTTGCTCGGGCGGCCCGCTGCCGACCGTGATTTTGTGGTCGTCGGCGCCACCCCGGAGGCGATGATCGCACGGGGCTTTCGTCAGGTGGGCAAGGATTTTCCGGTCTTCCTGCACCCGCAGACCAAGGAGGAATATGCCCTGGCCCGCACCGAGCGCAAGACCGGACCCGGCTACCGGGGGTTCCTGTTCCATGCGGCACCGGACGTGACCCTGGAGGAGGATCTGCGGCGTCGGGATCTCACCATCAATGCCCTGGCCGAGGACGAACAGGGTAATCTCATCGATTACTATAGCGGCCGGTCGGATCTGGAGAATCGGGTGCTGCGGCATGTCTCGCCCGCGTTTGCCGAGGATCCCGTGCGTCTGCTGCGGCTGGCCCGATACGCCGCGCACTTCGCGGAACTGGGCTTCACCGTGGCGGAAGAGACCATGGCCCTGCTGCGGTCCATGGTGGACGGGGGCGAGGTGGATGCCTTGGTCCCGGAGCGGGTGTGGCAGGAGCTTGTCAAGGCGCTTGCGGCACCCAAGCCCTCGCGCTTTTTCGATGTCCTGCGCGAAGCCGGTGCCTTGGCGAGGCTGATGCCGGAGGTGGATCGCCTGTTCGGGGTCCCTCAGCGGGCACAGTGGCATCCGGAGATCGACACGGGTGTCCATACCATGATGGTCGTGGATATGGCCGCCCGCCTGACCTCCGATCCGGAGACGGCCGGTCCGGGAACGCCCGGCCCGGAAACAGCCAATTCGGAAACAGTATTCGCCGCCCTGACCCATGATCTCGGCAAGGGCACCACGCCACCGGATATCCTGCCGGGTCACCGGGGGCACGAGCAGCGTAGCCTGGCCCTGGTCGAGGCGCTGTGCGACCGGCTCAAGGCCCCGCGCCGCTTCCGGGAGCTGGCGCGGGGAGTGGCGCGTTATCATGGCATGTCACACAAGGCCGACGAGCTGCGTCCGGGAACGGTGCTCGATCTCTTGGAGGGCCTGGATGCCTTCCGCCGACCCGGGCGTTTCGAGCAGGCGCTGATCGCCTTCGAGGCGGATTACCGGGGCCGCGGAGGTTACCAAGAACGCGCCTATCCCCAGGCCGCACGACTGCGCCTGTGCTTCGCGGCAGCCGGATCGGTGGACGTCCGCGCCGTGGCCGCCGCGGCGCCCGAACCGGCGCAGATCCCGGAGCGCATTCGCGCGGCCCGCATCCGGGCCTTGCGGGAGGCGATACGCAATTGCTGAGCTTGGGAAACCGGAGAGTCTGGATAACTTTATAGTTGTGAACGCCTGAGTTATGGGCACTTTGAAAAATACGATTTCCGTCAACGGCACACATGAATAATCAATGGCTTAGAGTCGCTTAATTGGTGAAAACGCCTATTTTTCAAAGTGCCCAAACAATGTTTTCAGATCCAGAAAGATATTGATATATCTTTTTTGTATTCTTTCAACCAGCTGTTCTGCCAGAGCTTCATCATAAGTATGAACAGAAAGGTTTCTGTCTTCGATTATATCCAGCCAGGTTTGTTCATCTGATATCAGATCCTGCTGATAAGCTTTGCTTAAGGTGTCTTTAGGTGTTGTACTCAGTGTGCCCCTATCCGCCAGATAAGCTTTTAGGAATTTCCAGGATAATTCATAAGTAAACTCGAAGTTTTGAATAATCCCAGCAATATCTCTTTTGTTCTGTATGGGAAGACTCAAGGCTTCCTCTAAACTGAGCAATGCCTTTTTCAGATTTTCCTGTTTCTTAGGATTCATACAAAAGTTTACCTTCTTTTAAGATTTCTGCTTTTAAATCATCGCTTATTTCATCAAGAACGACAACGTCTACTCCGCAAAGTGATGGGACCTTTTCTCTGACTTCTAATTTAAACCTTGAACGATTGACAGAATTTGGAAGCTCGAAAGCGAAATCGTAATCCGACTTCAGTTTATTATCTCCACGTGCTCGGGAGCCATATAAAAAAACTTTAACTTTTTGACCCGGAAAATATTCGTCGATTATTTTCACAATGAAGTCTAAAATTTTTTTCCCCACTAAAACATTATTAATTAATTCAACCACGATAAATACCTGCCAACTCGAATCCGAGTTACGCTTGTCATCACGATATACCCAAAATCTTCTTAAGATCTGGGATAATGGCGCTGATTTTATAGCGTATGGATAAAAAAGTCTAATGACGCAACGACCGAGGTAATTCCATGTTCGAGTGGATTTTCAGCCCGGAGGCATGGCTCGCGCTCGTCACCCTGACTGCCTTGGAGATCGTGCTGGGGATCGACAACATCATCTTCATCTCCATCGTCGTCGCCAAGTTACCGGCCGCCAAGCGTAACCGGGCCCGGATCCAGGGCCTGGCGTTGGCGATGATCACCCGCATCCTGCTGCTGCTGTCCCTGGTCTGGATGATGCGTCTGGTCCACCCCTTGTTTGCGGTTCTCGGGCACGAGCTCTCCGGCCGCGATCTGATTCTCATCGGCGGCGGCTTGTTCCTGCTGTGGAGTAGTACGCGGGAGATTTGGGAGAGTCTGGAAGGGGCCGGGGAGGGGGAAAGGCAGTTCAAGGCTGCTTCCAGCTATCCGCTCGTTCTGGGGCAGATCGCCATCATGGACATCGTGTTTTCCCTGGATTCGGTGATTACCGCGGTGGGCATGGCGCGTGATGTTCCGGTGATGGTCCTTGCCATTATGATCGCCATCGGTGTCATGATGCTGTCGGCCAAGTCAATTGGTGAGTTCGTGGATAGCCACCCGAGCATCAAGATACTGGCCCTGAGCTTCCTCATCCTGATCGGCGTGGCCCTCATCGGTGAGGGTTTGGAGCAACCGATTCCAAAGGGTTATATCTATTTCGCGATGGCGTTCTCGGTGGCCGTCGAGATCCTCAATAACCGCATGCGCAAGAAACGCGATGAAACCGCTCGCTCGGGTGAGTCGCCGTCCAAGCGGCACGCACGGACTTCGGATCCGCACTGACCAAGGGGCGGGCTAGGCACAAACTACGAATCACGCGCATCTGCGCGAATTGGACTTTTTGTTCCTATGGGAACATTCGCGTCGGTTCGTGTGATTCCTAAGTTAAAACAAGGTATTTTATGGATTCCAGACCGCTGACGATCGTGAAAGGATGCTACCGAACATTTTGGAGTGCGGCGGCAACCCTTTCCCGGTACCTGGCCGGAACCCACGGTGCCCAAGGTAGCCACTGGGTTGGCTATGGAGCACCTGCCTGCCGCCGCTTTGGATTCGGCGACGCATCCCTCCCAAACAAAGGCGTTGCGGCCAGGGGAAAGCGCCGTCGCCGCGGCGCTTGTGGAACCCAACGCCCAGGTTCCCGGCAAACGCTGCTGGTATTCCCCGTCGCTGGGGTTCGATTCGGCCGCGCCGCTTAAGCCGGCGCACTCCAAAGCAGTTCGGAATCCATAACGAGCTTAGAACAATATCATCGACTACCTCACAGTAGGATGATCGTAAGTTAGACAGGTCTTGAATGAGATTTTCTCTCCAACGCCCCGCAACCCGGTCACGGGGATGGGTAGACGGCGGCATACCGCGGACCGGGCGTTGCAACCCCGGAGCCTCGGGAGGAGATTGACCGATGGCTCACGCGGCACTGGTCCAGTGTCATGCCTGCGGGTTGCTCCAGCGTAATCCGCCCCTGCCCGCGGGCGGTGCGGTGCGGTGCGTCCGGTGCGATACCCTGCTGCATCGCCATGTTCCGAACAGTCTGAACCGTGCTCTGGCCTTGACCATCGCCGGGATCATCCTGTTTGTGGTCGCCAACAGCTTCCCCTTTCTGTCGTTTCAGTTTCGGGGGCAGATCACTGAGACGACCCTGGTGACCGGGATCGAGATACTGTACCGAGAGGGCATGTGGGAATTGTCCCTGGTGGTCTTCTTCACCAGCGTCCTGGCACCGGGGCTCCAGCTGGTGTTGCTCTTGATCGTGTTGCTCCCCCTCAAACTGAACCCTGCCAGGCGCGGATTTCCCAGGCTCTTCCGCTATGTGGCAACCTTGACTCCTTGGGGGATGATGGACGTGTTCATGCTGGGGATTCTGGTGTCGGTCGTGAAGCTCGCGGATATGGCCACCATCATCCCGGAGACCTCTCTGTTCGCGTTCGTCGTGCTTATCTTCGTGCTCGCCGCCGCCCAGGCCTCCCTGGACGGGGATATCGTGTGGTCTCGGGTGCCGGTACCCGAGCGTGTTCGCCGCTCTCCACGCCCGGGGGAAGCTATCCGTGCGTGCCACGTCTGCGAGCTGGTGATGCCAGAGGCGGAGGCCGACCGGGTACACGGTCGCCTAGGTTGTCCCCGTTGCGGCGCAAGCCTGCACAGGCGCAAACCGGACAGTCTGCAACGTACCTGGGCCCTGGTGATCGCTGCCATCATCTGCTATCTGCCGGCGAATCTGCTGCCCATCACCACCGTGACCTCTTTTGGTAAGCCGCAATCGGATACCATCATGAGTGGGGTGATCTATCTGCTCGGCCACGGCATGTGGCCGCTGGCCCTGGTCGTCTTCATGGCCAGCGTTCTGGTGCCGCTGATGAAGCTGGTCATCCTGGTCTATCTGCTGGTCTCCGTGCATATGGGTTCTACCCGGCGTCCCCAAGATCGTACCCGCCTGTACCGGCTAACGGAGGTCGTGGGTCGCTGGTCCATGGTGGATATCTATGTGGTCACCATTCTGGTGGCACTCGTTAGGTTAGGTAACCTGGCGACCATCGAGGCCGGACCGGGGGCGGTCTTTTTCGCCGCCGTGGTGGTCATCACCATGTTCGCGGCCATGGCATTTGATCCCAGACTCATCTGGGACCACAGGAGCCAAGCACATGAAAGCGCCGGAACAGCCGAACAAGCCACAACCGAACAAGCAGCAACCGAGCAGGCCACCTAACCAACCGCCGGAAGCCCAGCCGCCGGAGGCCCAACCGCCGGAAGCGGTGGTGGTATCACGGCGCCCGGTTTCGCTGGTCTGGCTTATCCCGATCGTCGCCCTGCTGATCGGCGGTTGGTTGGCCTACAGGGCTTATACCGAGCGGGGCCCCAGCATCCACATCGAGTTCAAGACCGCGGCGGGTCTGGAGGCGGGCAAGACCAAGGTCAAGTTCAAGGAGGTGGAGGTCGGGAAGGTCACGGCCATCGATTTGGACGAGGATTTGCAGAAGGTCGTGGTTACCGCCGAGCTCGTCGCCGGGGCGGAGCGGTATCTGACCCAAGAGACCCGCTTCTGGGTGGCGCGTCCACGGGTTACCGCAAGCCGGGTGTCGGGCCTGGATACCTTGCTTTCCGGTGCCTACATCGCCGTCGATCCGGTCACGGGGGGTGGGCCAGCGCGGGAATTCGTCGGACTCGAGATGCCGCCCCTGTTCACCGCTTCGGAACCCGGTAAGAAATTCATACTCCGTTCCAAGACCCTCGGCTCCCTGAATATCGGCTCCCCTGTCTACTACCGGCACATTGAGGTCGGAGAGGTGGTCGGCTTCAAACTCGACCGGGATGGGAAGGCCGTCGACATCGAGCTTTTCATCGCCGCGCCCCATGATCGATTGGTCCTGACCGATACCCGCTTCTGGAACGCGAGCGGCATCGATTTCAAATTGGACGCCGATGGCCTGACCGTGGATACCCAGTCCATGCTCTCGGTATTGGCCGGGGGCGTGGCCTTCGATACGCCGCCGACCCTGGAGAAGCAGGGGGTACCTCCGGCCGCGGACCATGCCTTCCACCTCTATGCCGGCCGCAAAGAAGCCTACGAGAAAATCTACCAGGACAAGAAAAAATACCTGCTGTTCTTCGAGGAATCGGTACGTGGTCTGGGCGTGGGGGCTCCGGTCCTGTTCCAGGGTATCAAGTTGGGCCGGGTGCTGGACGTGCGGCTCGAGTTTGACGTGGAGAGGTTCAAATCCCAGATCCCGGTCTTGATCGAGCTCGAGCCCCAGCGGGTCCGGCTCGTCGGCGGCGACTACGAAGAGGTCGAAAAGACCGCCCCCATGCAGCGACTCGTCAAAGAGGGGTTGCGGGCCCAGCTCAAATCTGGGAGCCTAATCACCGGTCAGCTCTATGTAGCGCTGGATTTTTTCGATGGTGCGCCGGCGGCCGAGATCGGGAGACGGAACGGGTATCCGGTGATTCCTTCCGTAGCGTCCGCCCAGCTGGGGGAGCTGACCAGCCAGGCGGCTGAGTTCATGAACACATTGAACGCGCTGCCGCTGCGGGAGATCGGGAACGACCTCCGAGCTACCATCAAGGGGGCGAAGGATATCGCCACTTCCGAGGCGCTGGACCGATCCATTACGGCGCTCGAGTCCGCGCTCCGGCAAGTAGGCGAAACGGCGCGGGGTTTGGACAGAGATGTGGTTCCTCATCTGGGCACGGCCCTGGAGCAGGCCCGTGTCGTCCTCACCTCAGCGGACGATCTGGTGGCGCCGGATTCGGCGCTCTATCTGGAACTCAGACGCATGCTGAAGGAGCTTTCCGCCGCCGCACGCTCCATCCGCGGGATGGCGGACTACCTGGAACGGCATCCGGAGGCCCTTCTCAAGGGCAAAGGGGGATTGCGATGAAGACTCGATTTGCCGCGGGATCCGCCGCTTTGTTGCTCGCCAGCTTGGCGCTGGGCGGATGCGTTACCGAACCTTCTTCCTTTTATACGCTGAGCTCGACGTTACCGACTGCCGAGGAATCGGCAGCGCCCATTCCGGAGCAGAATCTGGCCGTCGGGATCGGACCGGTGCGCTTTCCGGCGTTTCTCGATCGGCCCCAGATTGTGGCCCGTACCGCTGACAACCAGCTCCGAGTGGACGAGTTCCACCGTTGGGGCGGCTCCTTGGAGGACGACTTCCTGCGGGTGCTGAGCGAGAACCTGGGCCAGCTGCTGGGTACCAGTCGGATTCTCGTGGAACCGGCGGAGGTGCGTTTTCCAGTGGATTTCCGGGTCGTTGCGGACGTGCTGAAGTTCGAGGGCACGCCCGACGGCAATGCCGTATTCAAGGTGCGCTGGGGGGTGCTGGATGCGTACATGCAGCAGGCCTTGGTAATCAGGGAGGACACCTATCGCAGCCGGGCCGCGAATTCGGAACCCGGGGCCATGGTCGCCGCCTTGAGCGAGACCTTATCCGCCTTCAGTCGTGACATCGCCGAACAACTGCGTGGTCTCCCCAAGACCAGAGCGACGACCACGCCCTCCGAGCCCCAGCAATCGGGCCGTAAGCGATCGGACCCTAAATGAACGGCTGTTCCAGCTACCAGCTACCAGCTACCAGCTACCAGCTGCCAGTAGCCTATTTCTCCACATCCGCGGAAGGCAAGGGTAGGCTGGAAACCGACACTGGAAGCCGGTAGCCGGCGACTGGAAGCTGGTGGCTGGACTAATTGGTATCCAGCCCAATATAGTCCCAGAGCTTGCGTCCGAGGCTGACCTCCTCGGGAGGTGGCTCGTCATCCAACAAGCGACCGGCTCGCCGGTTCAGGGTCAATACCCGTTCGGTATCTGCCGCCAGCTGGTCTTCGCCGAGGTGCTTGTAGGCCTCGATCAGTATCTCCAAGGCATCCGCGACGGCGCTGGTGCGCTGGTAGTGCTCTATGACATGCTTGCAGCGGTTGGCTGCTGCCACATAGGCCTGACGCTTCATGTAGTAACGAGCCACGTGGATCTCGTTCTGGGCCAGGTTGTTGCGTAGAAAGACCATGCGTTGGTGAGCGTCGGAGGCGTATTTGCTGTCCGGAAACAAACGCACGAGCTCGGCGAAATCCTGGAAGGCGTCCAGCGCGGAGCCTGGATCGCGTTGGGACGGATCGGTCGGGATATAGCGGTCGAGGAAGCCGACACTGCGGTTGTAGTTGACAATGCCCTTGAGGTAGTAAGCATAGTCGACATACGGATGCTGGGGGTAGAGCTTGATGAAGCGGTCGGCTGCGGCGATCGCCGCCTCGGGTTCCCCGGCCTTGTAATGGGCATAGGCCACATCGAGCTGGGACTGCATGGCGTAGCGCCCGAACGGATAACGGGCCCCCAACTTTTCGTAGTACTCGATGGCCTTTGGGTAGTTGCCCGCGGCAAGCTCTGCGGCCGCCTCCGAATAGAGCTTGGTCACGTTCCAGGCCCGGGTTGGATCCTGGTAGCTCTCCAGCCAGGCACAGGCCGTCAGGGTGAACGCAAGCGCGCAGATGAGCGTCGATCGGATCCGGGTCATGCCGCAATTTGCTCAGAAGAAGAACGAGTGGATTATACCGAAACGCCGAGTCTCGGAGCAGCCGCTTGTCTCAACGCCAGTGCGGGGAGTCGGCATGAAGGACGCCGACCGAACGGTTCCCGCGGAGCATTGCCTACGTATCGACCCGGCGCTGACGGGACGCCGGCTTGACCAGGTCCTGGCCGGGTTGTTGCCCGAATACTCTCGCAGCCGCTTGCAGCGGTTGCTCGACCAGGGCCTGGTGCTGGTGGACGGGAGGACCCGCCGGCGCCGCGATAAGGTACGGGGCGGTGAGGAGATACGCCTGAAGTTGGTGCCGGAACCCTGCAATCTGTGTGTTGCCCAACCGATTGCCTTGGATATCCTGTTCGAGGACGACCAGCTACTCGTGGTCAACAAGCCGGCGGGATTGGTAGTCCATCCCGCTGCCGGGAACCGAGACGGCACTTTGCAGAACGCCCTGCTACATCATCTCCCCCAACTGGATTCGGTGCCACGTGCCGGGATCGTACACCGGCTCGATAAGGACACCAGTGGACTCCTGGTGGTAGCCAAAACGCTCTTGGCCCATAAATCCTTAGTGGACCAGCTGCAACGGCGTAGCCTGTACCGGGAGTATCGCGCCCTGGTCCAGGGTATTCTGGTCGCAGGGGGGACCATCGACGCACCCATCGGCCGCGATCCGCTCCACCGCACCAGGATGGCCGTGGTCTCGGGAGGCCGGCCGGCCGTAACCCACTACCGGGTCCGGGAACGGTTCGACGCCCATACGCTGCTTGCCGTGCGGCTTCAGACCGGACGCACCCATCAGATCCGGGTCCATATGGTCCACATTCGCCATCCTCTGGCGGGAGATCGGACCTACGGCGGTCGCCCACGGCCCCCCCAAGGCGCAGGTGTGCGCCTGACCGAGGCCCTGCAGGGGTTTCCCCGCCAGGCCCTGCACGCCACTGCACTGGGATGCGACCACCCGCTGACCGGAACGGCCATGCATTGGGAGATCCCCCTACCCGGGGACATGCATGTGCTGTTGAACTTGTTGCGGGAACATGATGGGCCTAAGAGACTGTCTAAAAAGGGACCGTAGGCCGTAGGCTGGGTTGCGGCCAGGGATGGCCAAAACCCAGCAATAACCAAAGCTGGGGTTCGTTCCTCACCCCAGCCTACCGATTTAAAATCAATAGGTTAGTTTTTTGACAGCCTCTAAGAAGCTGTCCGGTTAAAAGTAATCCTGAATGATTCGGCGTCGTTTGGAGGACCGGACTTGGTTAGAAGCGAGTTGGATAGATTGAGCAAAAAGCGTAGGATGTGGTGAGCGCGGTGGTTCTGAGCTTGCCGGTCGGTGCACACACCCCGCGCGAACCGCATCAATGAATGGCCCGTGCCCAACCAGTTGAACACGCCCACCATCCAAAGATACGGTTCGCGGCCTACCTATCCCCTCCGGCACAGGCAGGCGTCCCTGGGACGCCAGGCAGGCGCTCACTGCATCATCGATGCGGTTCGCGCTACCCGGCAGTGCCATCCTGAAAGATCTCCCGCGCTCACCGCATCCTACATCCATCCTACGGGTTGTTGACATTCAGCGAACCGCATTCAGACAGCCTCTAACCCGACCTACCTGGCTCGCTCAGATAAATGTCAACAACCCTGGAGTGGAGGATTGAGCCGAGCTGGCCCGCCCCGCCACGGGTGCGGGCCCTGTGCACGACGCGCGGCGGAGGTGTCAGTACCGGACCCTTTGCCGGCCTGAATCTGGCCGATCACGTGGGGGACGAGCCATCCTTGGTGGTGCAAAATCGCGCCTTGTTGCGCGCACGCCTCGGCCTCCCCACGGAGCCCCATTGGTTGCGACAGGTCCATGGTTGTCGGGTCGCCGATGCGGTCAGGGAGCCCAGGGCTTGCCGGGCGGATGCCGTGATCGCCATGGGCCCGCGGGAGGTCTGTGCCGTGCTGACCGCGGATTGTCTCCCGCTGTTGCTGTGCGATGCGGCAGGAACCCGCGTAGCGGCAGTACACGCTGGCTGGCGGGGCCTGGCGCAGGGTATCATCGAAGCGACCATCGCCCGGCTCGCGGTGCCGCCCCGAGTGATCCTGTGCTGGTTGGGACCGGCTATCGGTCCGGAGACATTCGAAGTGGGAGCCGAAGTACGGGCGCGTTTCCTCGCGCAGGGGGGTAAGGACACCAAGGCCGCATTCGTGCCGGCGCCTGGAGACAAATGGGGGGACAAATGGCTGGCGAATCTCTATGCCTTGGCCCGCGAACGTCTGCGCGCTTGTGGCGTCGACCGGGTCTGGGGCGGCGAGTTTTGTACCTATTCCGACCCCGAGCGCTTCTTCTCCTACCGGCGCGATAAGATTACCGGGCGCATGGCAAGCCTGATCTGGATCGATCCGGACGCTGGTTGATATCCATCACACCTGGATTCTCCGCCGCGATGCACGCCGTTTACACCCAACAGGGGGGGTTGAAAATCCCAAGTATGGAATTCTTCAAGTCCTCCATTAAGGCACCTTGAAAATACGGTTTTCGTCAACGGCGCGTCTGAATAATCAATGGTCGGAGTTGCTTGATTGATTGATGAAAACACCTATTTCTCAAGGTACCCTATACTGATACGGTAGTAACGAGACCTGACGAGTAACCCTTCCTTTTCGTGCCCTTCGCAGGGCTCGTAGCTCCTCTGGAAGGGGCCGGTCGGGGCGATTCCAAACGATGACGAGGTGGATCTCGGCAGCCTGGAACATGCTCACTTTGGTCGGGGTGGACCGGCCCGGTATCGTCGCCCGTGTGACGCACGCCGTCTTCGAGGCCGGCGGTAACCTCGGCGAGGCGTCGATGCTGCGTCTCGGTGGTAATTTCACCATTTTACATTATGAGCATCCAAGGCTACTCTGAGCAAACGCCGAGTCGCTCAGGGCCTCGGTGGCAATGCTGGCCCATGAGGGGATGCGGGTGGACATCGCATCCGTGGAGACCCGGCTCGGATAATCCGCGGATGGCAGTGCTCGACAGTCAAACATCGCTTGCAGACAATGTCTGCTGCTTAAGGGGCCTTGTATGTATTCTCTCGTATTAAGGTAATAGAAGGAAATATGAAATATTTACCAATCTTGATCGTTATATTCAGTCTCTGGAGTAATCAACTCTATGCCGAGTGCAATCAACAAAAGGAATTCACTCTGATGATACATGGTGGATCGGGTTCAGGAGACAAGCACAAAGAAACACAAGAAAAGATGCTTAAAGTGATTCAAAAGGCTCTGGCTGAGGGACATGATCTTCTTAAGAATGGAGCAAAGGGAGAGGACGTTGTAGTTAAGGTTATTTCAATTTTAGAAGACTCTCCTCTTTTTAATGCCGGTAGAGGAGGCAATAAAAATAAAGCGGGCTTCATTGAGCTCGATGCTTCAATCATGCGTGGGGATGATAAAAATTGTGGTGCTGTTGCCGCGGTTAAAAGAGTAAAAAATCCGATTAAAGCGGCACAAAAAGTAATGAATGCTTCGAAACATGTGATGTTTGCCGGAGATGCGGCAGATGCATTTGCAGAGAAACAAGGTTTAGAAACCGTACCTAATAGTTACTTTTACAGTTCAAAGGCAACTCCCTCCGCTAAGGACATTGGAACTGTGGGAGCTGTGGTCCGGGATCGGTGCGGGACCTGGAGTGCCGGTACTTCTACCGGAGGTTTTGGAACTAAGGCACCTGGACGTATAGGGGATAGCCCTATTATCGGAGCGGGAACCTATGCGGAAAACAACATATGTGCGGTATCTTGTACCGGGCATGGGGAGTTTTTCATTCGTTACGCTGCTGCGCACAGTATATGCTCTCTCATAAAATACAAAGCAATGGACGGGAAAGCTGCTGCTAGTAAGATACTGAGCGAAGAACTGTTGCCGGCTGGGGGTAAAGGCGGCATTATAGTCATTGACAAAATAGGAAAAGGCCACTTCCATTTTACCACCAAAGGTATGTCATGGGGACGAGTCACTGAAGATGGGAAACCCGAAGTAGGGATTTAAAAAGGAAACAAAACCGAGCTTCGACAACAATCCTCCTTAAGAAAACAGCCGATTTGCAAATCTTTAAGAGTGGTCCTTATGAGACAGCGCCTGATTCCGTTGCTGATTGCCTTGCTGCTGGCATTGCCCGCCGGGTTGGCTTGCGCCGAGTCTCAAGATGTCCCGATTTCGAGCCTGGTACCCACATACCGCCAACAACGGGCCACGATGATCATCAACCAGGCGCTGGAGCACTTTCATTACCGCGAAATGACCTTGGACGACGGGTTTGCCGAGTGGATCTTCGAGAAGTACCTCGAAGCGCTGGATCCCAACCGATCTTTCTTTCTGCAAGGGGATTTCGATCGCTTCGAGCACACTGCCCATCGTCTGGACGACGACTTGACGCAGGGTAGACTCGACGCCGCCTTCGAGATCTTCCGTCTCTACCGTCAGCGGGTCGACGAGCGGGTCAGGCTTGCCTTGTCTCTGTTGGACGCCGGCTTCGACTTCAAGCGCCAGGAGAGCTACCGTTTCGACCGTTCCGAGGCGGAGCGTGCAAGGAAGCGCACCGAGCTCGACGAAATCTGGCGCAAGCGGGTAAAGAACGACTGGCTCGGGCTGCGCCTTTCCAAGCAGCAAGAAAATAAGATTCCGGGACTCCTACGCAGACGTTACCAAGGGTTGGCACGGCGTATCCGGCAATTCGACAGCGACGATGTCTTCCGGACCTTCATCAACGCCTACACCGAGAGTCTGGAGCCCCACACGAGCTACATGTCCCCGAGTACCTCGGAGAATTTCGACATCAGCATGCGGCTCTCCCTGGAAGGCATCGGTGCGGTGCTGCGCGGAGAGAACGAGTACACGGTGGTACAACGTACCATCCCCGGGGGACCGGCCCGGCAAAGTGGCCTGATTCACAGCGGCGATCAAATCGTCGGCGTGGCCCAAGGGAAAGGCGGCGTGATGGAAGACGTGATCGGTTGGCGGCTACAGGATGTGGTGGATAAGATCCGTGGTCCCAAGGGTTCGGTGGTGCGCCTCCAGATCCAGCCCAAGTCTTCCGGATCGGATGGGGCAACACGTGAAATCTCCCTGGTACGCAACGAGATCAGGCTCGAAGATCAGGCCGCTAAGAGCTATCTGATTGATAACATAGATACTGTCCCCAGGGTACGTATCGGGGTTATCGAGATCCCGGCTTTCTATCGCGATTTCCGAGCCGAATCGAAGGGGAACAAAGACTTCCGCAGCACGACCCAGGATGTGCGGGGTCTGATCCGGAGACTCAAACGCCAAGGCGTCGACGGCATTGTGGTGGATCTGCGCAGCAACGGAGGCGGCTCCCTTACCGAGGCAACGGCATTGACGGGGCTCTTTATCGACACGGGCCCGATCGTGCAGGTAAAGGACGCCTTCGGCAAGGTCGAGGTAGAGACGGACCCGGATCCGGGTATCCTCTATAAGGGACCCTTGGCGGTGCTCGTCGACCGCAACAGTGCCTCCGCCTCCGAGATCTTTGCCGCTGCGATGCAGGACTATGGTCGTGGGATCATTATCGGCGAGCCGACATTCGGCAAGGGGACAGTCCAAACCCTGATCGATCTCAATCGCTTCGTCCCCAAACAGGAAGACGACCTCGGGCGTCTCCGCCTTACGGTAGCGGAGTTCTTCCGTATCAGCGGTGGCAGCACGCAGCTACGCGGCGTGGTGCCCGACATCGCATTCCCAACGATGTCGGACTCCGACGACCATGGGGAGCGGGCCTTGGACAATCCGCTGCCGTGGGCCAAGATCGAGGCAGCCGATTACGCCCGGGTCTCCCTGAGCGGAGGAGAAATACGATCGCTCCGGCAGCGTTCCGAGAAGCGCATCCGCCGCGACCCCGGATTCGACATGCTGACCGCCCAGGAGCAAGTGCTGAGAGAATTAGACGATCAAACCGTCGCTTCGCTCCGCGAGTGGGATAGACGCATCGAATCGAAACGACGCGAACGTGTACTCAAGGACCAGCGCAATGCATTTCTGCGGACGCAGGGCATCGATCCGGTGGATGAAAACACCGATGATGTGGATCAGGACGCCTTGGAGAAGCAACAGGAAATCATTGCGCGGATTCAGGTAAAGGAGGCGGCCCGCATCCTTGCCGACGCCATCCGCCTCGGTTCTCCCGGCCGGCCACGCTCCGCCATGCGCGACTGATTTCAGAGCCTGTGTGGAATACTCCCAACCTGTTGACCCTGTTGCGTATCCTGTTGATTCCGGTCTTCGTCGGGATCTTTTACATCCCTGTTTCCTGGGCCCCCTTCGTCTGTGCCCTCGTATTCAGCGTTGCCGCGCTCACGGACTGGCTTGACGGATACCTGGCACGACGCTGGCAGCAGACTTCACCCTTCGGCGCCTTTCTCGATCCGGTGGCCGACAAGCTCATGGTTGTCGTGGCACTGGTGCTGCTGGTGCAGTCGGATCCACGGGCGGCCTTGGCCCTCCCGGCGGCAATTATCATTGGCCGCGAGATCGCTGTCTCCGCCCTACGCGAGTGGATGGCCGAGCTTGGCGCCCGGACGCAGGTCGCCGTCTCAAAGGTCGCAAAGTTCAAGACAACAGTGCAGATGGTCGCCATCATCCTGCTGATTTCCAGCCGGGACGATACGGACTCGCCGTTCTACGGTTTCGGGATGGGGTTGCTCTATATCGCCGCGGTCCTGACGCTCTGGTCCATGCTGCTCTATTTACGTGCGGCCTGGCCGAGCTTAAAGTCCCCGGACAGACCGTTGGACGGTGAGGAGAAACAGTAAAGCGGAACGGCTTGCTTTTCGATGAGGTGAACACCGGGCTATCACCGTGAATCGCTGCTATCAGACCAATCTGCAGGAATCAAGCTGCACCAACGGATGCCAAAGATCGAGAAAAACTATGATGCAAACCTACCCATGCTCCCGTGTCCTGTTGCGATTCGACCGAGATACAAATGAGCCGGACCTTTTCCGCTGTCACCTCTCCGCCTGTGCCCAGGACCGGGAGGGGAATCTATGGCTCGGCAATGACGAATCGACCGGACTGTCGCGGCTCAAGAGTAAGACCCCCGACGTATTTGCCAAGCACCTCTACCAGGACCTGTCTGATCGGCTCGAGCTGCCTGAAGAGGATGAGGAGATTGACATCGAGGGAATGGACATTGAGGAGGATCGACTTTGGATCGTAGGTTCCCATACCGGCACCCGCAAGAAATTCAAACCCAAAAAGGATATAGAGGACAACTTGGAACGTCTCTCCCAGGTCCGGCTGCGGCCAAACCGGTTCCTGATCGCGTCCGCACAGATCGATGGAGGTAAGCTCAAGGACGACAGGCTCACCCAAATCCCGATTACCAAAGAGGGAAACGCACTATCCCTAGCCTTGCAAGAGGACCCACATCTCGGCCCATTCCTGGGCACCAAGGGGGAGGAGCAGCACGGCGGTTGCCAACAAATCGCGTCGAAGGAGAATGGCTTTGACATCGAGGGGGTGGCTGTCAGAGAAGATCGACTGTTTCTCGGATTGCGCGGACCGGTGTTGCGGGGTTGGGCGATCCTCCTGGAAATATGCCTCGTCGAGAGCACAGGCAACCGGCTCACGCTGGAGCCCATAGGGTCCGATGGCAGGCATTATCGAAAACATTTTATCGACTTGAAGGGCATGGGCGTTCGTGAGCTCATGTGGTATGGCTCAGATCTGCTCATCCTGGCCGGCCCGACAATGGATATCACCGGGCTTCAGAGTATCTACCGCTTACGTTACGCTGCCGATCTCACTGATGACAGCATAACTGCGTTGGATGACGGGCGGCTGGAGCTGCTCTACCACCTTCCGCTGATGACCCACGGCGATAAGGCCGAAGGTCTGTGCAGGTACGGTGATTCCGGACTCCTGGTTGTCTACGACGCCCCAAGGTCGGACCGCCTGGTGGCCAAGAACGCGATCCTGGCGGACGTCTTTGCCCCGCCCGACGCCTGATGCTGATGACCGGCTAAAACCGCTTCCCGGTTTGCATCATGTTGAGCGTGAATCGGCCATGTGGGGGGAAGCCCTTGGAACTCGCTGCAACCTGCTGCTGTAAACGAGCCCCGATCAAGGTGCGTGACCGCTTCCGGACCTGTAGCCTCGCGTCGTATTAAGGCTAAGAGACTGTCTAAAAACTAACCCCTTGATTTTGCCTGATTGAGCGCGTGGGCGGGCGTGTTTGGATCACCCTCTCCCCAACCCCTCTCCCTTCCAGGGAGAGGGGCTTTAAGTATCCTAAGAGACCGCCTTTTTAGACAGTCTCTAAGTTGCGGCTCGCAATGAATCCAGGCTACTCGAACAGGTTCCTGAATGTGCCGGAAAACTGCTGGTAGGCCTCCCAACCGTCCTTATCCATCACCTGGTCGATGACCCAGCGGTTCTCCTCCTGTTGCCCCATGACACACTGTATTTCGTAGCCCAGGTGCCGCAGGAAGGGATAGCTGGGTCCTTCGCCGTCGAAGTGGAGCTGGGCATACTCGTCGGAACGCCGGTTGAGCAATGCGATGAAGGGACGACCATGGTTGCCGTCGCCGAAGAGGTCTTGGCCGTTGTCCTGAACCTGTTCGATGACCTTGGTGACGACGGTGGTGATCAGTGTGCGGCGGTCATCTTCGCTCATGATGCCGTAACATAGGCGGTCGGCGATCTGAATCAGGAAGACGAGATACTCCTGAATGACCGCCATGCGTTGTCTGTCGTCGGTATAGACGAAGCGCTCACAATGCAGGTTGACGGCTTTTTCGACGGAAAGACGCCAGGCAATGAAGGCAAGTGCACCCGCGATCTCCGGCACGGACCTTGCCTGCTCTGCATTCCACCAATGACTCTTGATTCTCAGTGCCACCTCTTCTTCTCCCTTGCAGCCACCCTGGTTGAAACGGCACGGAATTCAGTTTCGCCGTTGAGGTTCGTTCCTCACCCCAATCTAGCACCCCGTTTCACCTTATTTTTCGCTCTTAGAGCCCCTCCAAATGTCAACAGGACCTAGTTGAGGGGTGTCCGGGTCGCTCGCCGCACGGCCGCCAGCAGCTCTAAGGGTAGGTTATCGAGACTAATTTTCCGGGTTCCCATTTTTTGGGTTCCCAGGCGCCGCACCGGCCACACACCAATCAAGGCATTGGTGAGGAAGAGTCCATCGGCAGCAAACAAGTCGGCACGCATGATGTCCCTCTCCAAGACCTTGCTGCCGAAAGCGCCGGCAATGCGTAATACCAGGTCCCGCACCGTACCGGCGATGCCGCAGGTATCCAGCCGCGGTGTGAGGAGACGACCAGCGCGGACCAGGAACAGATTGGACATGGTACCGCCGATGATTCGGCCCCTGATATCCTGCATGAGTCCCTCGGCGATCCCTCGATCCCGCCACTCGGAACGCGCCAGGACCTGCTCCAGCCGATTCAGGTGTTTGAGGCCCGCAAGCACCGGATTCTCACCAAGCCGGGTGCGGCAGAAGATCACCTCGACACCCTGCTCCCCCCAGTCCGGGGGATAATCCGGCCAGGGATGGAGCGTGAGAATACGGCTGGGTTGCGGGCCCTCGGGAGGGCCATAGCCCCGGCCCCCACTGCCGCGGGTGAGGATGATCTTCACCACCCCGGTGGATTCGCCTCCGGCGAGCTGCCGACATTCACGCAGCAGCAGCTCCTGTGGCGGACAGGGAATCCCGAGGCGATCAGCCCCCCGCGCGAGGCGATCAAGATGCGCGTGCCACAGGCAGGGGGCGCCATCACGCACGGCAAGGGTCTCGAACAGCCCGTCTCCATACTGCAGACCGCGGTCGGAGACAGGCAGGCAGTTGGCCTCTGACCCATTGATCAAGGCTCTCGGAACCAATACCGCAAACCTTGCGCCGGCCACACCAAACCTCCTCCGCCCGCACCTAACAGTCGGCAGAGGATGGGCGTACCCTTGGTGTCGCCGAAGCAGAAGGAATCGGTCACGGCAACATCGATCTCCGGCTCACGGACGCTGTTGGGCATCTATCGGGGTCACACGCCGCATCCGGCGTCTCGTGGTTGGTGGTGGGTTACCTGATCACGAACCGCCACAAGGCAAAAAATGGCCTCCGCTCATGGGGTACCCCGATCTCTGCTCAAGGATAATGTGAACAGTGGTGCGCCGCCGCGTGGCGCGTCACCGTGTCTGCGACAAGATTCAACCAGTAGTGTGCTCCTTGATGTAATCGATCGCTTCCTTGACGGTGGTGATCTTTTCGGCATCTTCGTCCGGGATCTCCGTCTCGAACTCTTCTTCCAGGGCCATCACCAACTCGACGGTGTCCAGAGAGTCCGCGCCCAGATCGTCCACGAAGGAGGCCTCGGGAACTACCTCATCTTCTTTGACCCCCAACTGCTCGACCACGATTTTCTTCACTCGGTCTTCGACGCTGCTCATTGTGTTATCTTCCTCCAGATTTAGATGGATGGCCCTGACCCCAGGGCACGCGGTATTCTATTCACAATCGGTTCAGGTCACAATCGGTTCAGGATGAAAGGTGCGTATCCGCCCTCGACGCACCCTTAACTTTGCTGGATTTTGGTCTGTTTTTCCAGCCCACATCTCTCACCGGGGTATAATACTAGCCCTGCTGAGAGAAAACCCACTTTAACTAGAGGGTAAGCGATGAACGAAAAGACCACTGAGACTAAGGCAAAGACCGAGGACGATATTCGAAGCGGGGTGCGCAAGGCCTATGCCGCGGTAGCGGCCACCCACAAAACGGGGGCGTGCTGCGGGGAGCCGAACAATCGTTGCGGCGTGCCCGCCGGCCCTATCGGCGTTGCCTCCACCCGTCTTGGCTATTCCGCAGAGGATCTCGTGGTGGTCCCCGAGGGTGCCGACATGGGACTCGGTTGTGGCAACCCCCGCGCCATTGCCGCGCTCAAGGTCGGCGAGGTGGTCATCGATCTCGGCAGCGGCGGCGGCTTCGATTGTTTCCTTGCCGCGCGCGAGGTGGGCGCCGAAGGCCGTGTCATCGGTATCGACATGACACCCGATATGCTCAGCAAGGCCCGTACCAACGCGCAAACAGGCGGCTACGCCAACGTAGAGTTCCGCCTCGGCGAGATCGAACACCTGCCAGTGGCGGATACCAGCGTCGATGTCATCATCTCCAACTGCGTGGTGAATCTATCGCCGGATAAGCAACAGGTATTCCGCGACGCGTACCGGGTGTTGAAAAGCGGCGGGCGTTTAGCGATCTCCGATGTGGTGACAACCGCCGAGTTGCCGGACGAGGTCAAGTCCGATCAGGCCATGTATTCAGGCTGTGTGAGCGGTGCGGCTTCCTCCGATGCGGTCCGCGCGATGCTCGAGCAGGCAGGTTTTCTCGATATCCGCATCGAGCCCAAGGATGAATCCCGCGAGTTCATCAAGGACTGGGCGCCAGGGCGTGCAGTGGATGACTATGTGGTCTCGGCTTACATCGAGGCGAGAAAACCTTGACCAGTGGTGTTATGATTTTGGGTAGTGGTAAGTCTTTAACTGATAGAGGGTAGGTTGGATCGCTCTGCTGCTAGGCGGACGGAAGTCTTTTTGGACTATCAACCACTTTATCAGTTAGAAGTTCACCAGGTAGTGGTTGATATCTAAGTTGTAACATGACCAACGGCACTGGCCGCTATACCCCCTCTCCCTCCCCAGGGAGAGGGTTGGATGGAGAGGGGATCAAAAAGATGAATCTCTCTACGTTAACACTTATAAATTTACCACTACCGTTCACCACTACCCACTACCGAAATAGGATCAGCC
The DNA here is from genome assembly GCF_004359955.1 of Candidatus Thiosymbion oneisti. Taxonomy (NCBI): domain Bacteria; kingdom Pseudomonadati; phylum Pseudomonadota; class Gammaproteobacteria; order Chromatiales; family Chromatiaceae; genus Candidatus Thiosymbion; species Candidatus Thiosymbion oneisti. Next base: position 53,578 of record NZ_SMSC01000017.1, on the reverse strand, counting down.
CATGTACATGCCGCCATTGACATGGATGGTCTCGCCGGTGATATAACCGGCCTGCTCGGCGGCGAGAAAGGCCACGACGGCGGCAATTTCTTCCGGATTACCGAGGCGTCCCAAGGGAATACCGGCCAGCAGGTGCTCGCGGTACGTCTCATCCAGGTCCCGCGTCATGTCCGTATCGATGAATCCGGGGGCCACGCAGTTGACGGTGATGCCCCGGGATCCGACCTCGCGCGCCAGGGACTTGGTAAAGCCCATCATACCGGCCTTGGCGGCAGCATAGTTGGTTTGCCCTCCGTTCCCCATTGCGCCGACCACGGAGGTGATGTTTATGATCCGCCCCTTGCGCGCCTTCATCATGCCGCGTAGACAGGCCTTGCTCAGACGATAGACCGAGCTCAGGTCGGTATCGATCACCTCGGCCCACTCCGCGTCCTTCATACGCATGAGTAGATTGTCGCGGACGATACCTGCGTTGTTGACCAGGATCGTCGGGGTACCCAATCTGTCGCTCAAATGCTTCAAGGCGATGTCGATCGAGGTCTGATCGGTGACGTTCAGCTCCACACCCAGGCCTTGGTATCCCTGCTCCCGCAAGGTCTGGTCGATCCGGGCCGCACCGCCCTCGGTGGTAGCGGTACCGGCCACGCTAGCTCCTGCCTCGCCCAGGGCCAGTGCGATCGCTCGTCCGATCCCCCGGGATGCACCTGTTACCAGTGCGATCTCGCCATTAAGCATGTTTCGTTGCCTCCCAAGCTATCGTCAGGCTCGTGGGATTGCACCCCCGAAGACCCAGGTTTCGTCTGTCGAGCGACGGTTCTCGATCCCTTTGCGTTGATTGGCGTTCATTGGCGGATAAATCTTCCGTGAAAATCCTGCCGGCTCGATGTTATCGATGTCAGTACACCAGCAACACCGATCCCCAGGTGATACCACCCCCGAAGGCCTCCATCAGCACGGTCTCACCGCGGCGGATGCGTCCATCCCGTATCGCGACGTCGAACGCCAGGGGGATAGATGCGGACGAGGTGTTGGCATGTTCGCCCACCGTGACGACGACCCGGTCCAGGGGCAGCTTCAGCCGACGCACGACGGCCTGGAGGATCCGAAAGTTGGCCTGATGCGGCACCAGCCAGTCGAGCTCCGACTTCTGCATACCGTTGGCCCGGAGGGTCTCCTCGACCACATCGGAGAGGGTAGTGACCGCTATCTTGAACAGCTCGTTTCCCCTCATCTCGATGTAGGGGTCCCGCTTGCGGTCGCCGACCCCGCCGGGAACCTGGAGTATGTCCGTGTAGGCGCCTTCCGCGTGGAGGTGCGAGGAGAGGATGCCCGGTTCCGGCCCGGCCTCTACCACCACGGCGCCCGCGCCGTCGCCGAACAATACGGCCGTGTCGCGATCCTGCCAGTCGACGATGTACGAGAGGATCTCGGCACCGACGACCAATGCACGCCTTATGCCGCCGGTACGGATGAACTGGTCCACTACCCCGAGGGCATAGACGAAGCCCGTGCACCCGGCCACCAAGTCGAAGGCGCAGCAACCCCGGATACCCAGACGTTGCTGCAGGAAACAGGCGGCGCTGGGGAAGACCTGGTCCGGGGTGGTGGTCGCCACGATGATGAGATCGAGCGCTGCGGGATCGATGCCGGCATCCGCAAGCGCCCGGCGGGAGGCGACTTCTGCCAGCCGGCTACAGCGCTCGCCCTGGGTGACGAGGTGGCGTTTGCGGATCCCGGTGCGCTCGCGGATCCACTCATCGGAGGTGTCGACGATCGCCTCGATATCCTGGTTGGTCAGGACCCTTTCGGGCAGGAAGCCGCCGGTCCCGGCAATGCGTGCATAAAGACTCACGCCCTTGTCCTCTATTCTTCTGCTTTCAATTGCCGCGCTACCTGCTGGGCGATGCGGTCCGGGATGTTGCAGTGAATCTCTTGCTCCGCGATGTGGATCGCGTTCTCGAACGCCAACCGATCGGCGCCCCCGTGACTTTTGATGACGATGCCTTTCAGCCCCAACAGGCTGGCCCCGTTGTAACGCCGGGGATCGAAGGCCCGACCCAAGTGCTTCAGAACCGGCCCGGCCACCAATCCCGAGAGTCGCGTCAGCAGGTTGCGCTTGAAGCTCGCTCTGAGGATATGGCGCACCAGTGCGGCAACGCCTTCGCTGGCCTTGAGGACACTGTTGCCCACAAAGCCGTCGCACACCACCAGATCCACGCCGCCGCGGTAAATGTCGTCTCCCTCGACATAACCGATGTAGTTCAAGCTGCTGCCGGCCAGCCGTTCGTGGGCCTGTTTGACCTGCTCGTTGCCCTTGATCTCTTCCTCCCCGATGTTGAGCAGACCGACCTTGGGGGTCTTGACGCCGGACACCGCCGTCACCAGCTCGCTGCCCATGACCGCGAACTGAAACAGGTGCTCCGCCGTACAATCCACGTTGGCACCCAGATCGAGCATATGGGTCTGTCCCTGCAGGGAGGGTACGGCGGCAATAATGGCCGGCCGATCCACCAGCGGCAGCATCTTGAGCACGAAACGCGCGATCGCCATCAGAGCCCCCGTATTACCGGCACTGACGCAGGCATCGGCGGTGCCGCTCCTGACCAGGTTCAGTGCCACCCGCATGGAGGAATCCTTCTTGTTGCGCAGGGCACTGGAGGGAAGCTCGTCCATACCGACCGCTTGCGAGGCGTGATGGACAGTCAGGCGATCGCCGAAATCGACCCTGCCGAGATGGGGAATGATCGCCTCTTCTTTCCCCACCAGGATCAGCGCCATCTGATTGGATTTGCTTAAGAATTGCAAGGCGGCGGCGGTGACCACGGCGGGGCCGTAGTCACCTCCCATGGCGTCGAGGGCGATGGTTAGACGTTCGGACAAGAGGTACTCGCTCCCGGCGCTGAGAGCCCTGTGCAGGTGTCGTAGAGATAGCGGCGGCCGCCGTCAGTCGTTCTTGTCCACGACCTTGCGGCCACGATAATAACCATCCGACGATACATGGTGACGACGATGGATTTCGCCCGTCGTGGGATCCGCCGCCAGCGTCGGCCTCGACAAGGCATCGTGGGAACGACGCATGTCCCGTTTGGAAGGGGTCTTCCGATTCTGTTGAACTGCCATTTTTGCCTCCGACTCAAGGGGACCATGAATCTTTCAAGGTGCCCTTTAAGGTTACCGTTGCTCCGTGACCCGATTTTGCATTCTCTCTTCAAATCAAGTCGGCCGCCGGAGCTCCGAGTTTCCGCACGGCTGTGATCTATCGAGGATGCACCCCTATCCCCTGCGTTTGAGTTCGGCGAGCACCCTGAAGGGACTCGCCTCACCGGATTGCATCCGCGCAACGTCCACATCCGGCAGCTGCCGCACGCAAAGGGTTGGTTCGTGCATCGGGATCTGAGGCAGCGCAAGCAGCAGCTCATCCTCGATCAGATCCCCAGGTCGGATCGGTTCGTTGCTCACCGGCAGGGGATCATAAGGTTCCGGCAGGTGACGTTCCTCGTCCACACTTAAGACCAATGCCAACAGGGTGTCGGTGCTGACCTTGTGATCGAGTGCCTCCAGGCAACGTTGACAACGCAACTTCAAGGTTGCGACCACCTCGCAACGCAACAGGGCTCGCTGTGCTTCATCACGGAAAAACGCAAGCCGGAACCGAGCATCGCCCGTAGCTTCCACCAGCGAGCCCCGCAACCGCGGCAGGCTCGACAAGGGCAGACGACCTACCAGGACCAACCGACTGTCTACGGCTCGCCAAGGGTCCAATCGATTTGGAAGCACCGAGGACATAAACTTTTAAATTATATATGGACAGCACTTATCTGCCAAAAATATAGGCCCGCCTGTCAGGGCGAGCCAGCGTAGGGCGGGACAGGCCAGGGATGGCCACCTCCCGCCGGTTATCAGCCTCGCTTGCGGCGGGATGCGCTACGCTTTCCCGCCCTACGGTCCTGTCTGCCTATCAGGGCGAGCATCAACTGAGTCCCCATTGAGGCATAATGGCCCCTAACTTGCATTGTCCATCCCATTCCTGCCGCAACGGTCGCGCCCAGATGTCCGAGAAAGAAGACCCCAAAAAGACCAATTTCATTCGCCCCAATTTTATCCGCCGGATCATCGACGAGGATCTGGCCCATGGGAGGCACGCGCGAATCGCCACCCGCTTTCCGCCGGAGCCGAACGGTTATCTGCACATCGGGCATGCCAAGTCCATTGTGCTCAATTTCGGGGTTGCCGAGGATTACCAAGGCACCTGCAACTTACGTTTCGACGATACCAACCCGCACAAGGAAAATCGGGAGTACGTGGAGGCGATCAAGGAGGACGTGCATTGGCTGGGCTACGCGTGGGGAGAGCGGCTCTATTTTGCCTCCGATTACTTCGAGCAGCTCTACGGGTTCGCCGTCGAGCTGATCGAGAAGGGGCGGGCCTATGTCTGCGCGCTGGATGCGGAGCAGATACGCGAGTACCGGGGTACCCTGACCGAACCCGGGCAGGAGAGCCCATACCGCGAGCGTCCGGTGGCGGAGAATCTGGACCTCTTCGCGCATATGCGGGCCGGTGCGTTTCCCGATGGGACCCTGACCCTGCGGGCCAAGATCGACATGGCCTCGCCTAACCTGAATCTGCGCGACCCCGTCCTCTACCGCATCCGCCATGGGGTGATCCATCACCGGACGGGCGACGAGTGGTGTCTGTACCCCACCTATGATTACACCCACCCGATCTCGGATGCCCTCGAGGGGATCACCCATTCCCTCTGCACCCTGGAGTTCGAGGACCACCGGTCCCTCTACGATTGGGTGGTCGCCAATGTCTCGGTACCCTGCAGGCCGCGCCAGATCGAGTTCTCCCGGCTCAATCTCGAGTACGCGGTAATGAGCAAGCGCCGGCTGACCCAACTCGTGGACGAGGGCTTCGTCGCGGGCTGGGACGACCCGCGGATGCCGAGCATCGCCGGGCTGCGCCGCCGCGGCTATACCCCGGAGGCCATCCGCACCTTCTGCGAGCGCATCGGCGTGACCAAGGCCGACAACCTGGTGGAGATGGCCATGCTGGAGAACACCATCCGCGAGGATCTGGACCGCAAGGTCCCCCGGGCCATGGCGGTGTTGCGGCCCCTCAGGCTGGTGCTGGAAAGCTATCCGGAGGACCGGACCGAGCTGCTTACCGTGCCCAATCACCCCAAGGATACGACCAAGGGGACGCGCCCGATTCCCTTCACCAGGGAGCTCTACATCGACCGCGACGATTTCATGGAGGAGCCCGTCCGGGGTTTCAAACGGCTCGTCGCCGGCGGTGAGGTGCGGTTGCGCAACGCCTATGTGGTGCGTTGCGTCCGGGTTGTCAAGGACCGGACCGGAGCGGTCGTCGAGCTGCGGTGTACGCACGATCCCGCCACCCTCGGCAAGAACCCGGAAGGTCGCAAGGTCAAGGGCGTCATCCACTGGGTCTCGGCGCGGCAAGCGATCGCGGCGGAGGTACGGCTCTATGATCGGCTGTTCACGGTGCCGGAGCCGGGCGCGGGGGGGCGGGATTTTCGCGCGGACCTGAATCCGGCTTCCCTGCATACCCTGACGCTGTGCTTCCTGGAGCCGGGCCTGGCGGCGGCTGCGCCGGGCGATCGCTTTCAGTTCGAGCGCGAGGGCTATTTCGTGGCGGACAAGGATTCCCATCCCGCAAGGCCAGTGTTTAATCGCACCGTGACCCTGCGCGATACCTGGGGCCAGAAAATGGGGGGCCGGAAAACGGGGGATTAGGGCCTGTTGACATCCGACGCTGACCGACTGTTTTCACATGTCGAATGGCTGCAACATCCCGGCGGTCCGCACAGCGGACCCTACAGTCGATCAGATGGTTAGCGTAGGGTCCGCTGCGCGGACCTTCTAACTTGTTCCCCTTCTCTCGTTCCCACGCGCCGCGTGGAAATGCGGAAGCTCCGCGCCGCGGAGTGTATCGGAAATGCTATGAGCCGTAGCCGCTACCCTATTGTCGAGCCGCGAGCGCCGCATTTCGTGACATTCACCGTGCTGGAACGGCTGCTGGTATTCACGCGCCCCGATACGGTACAAATCCTGCTCGAAGTCAGCGGACCTTCTGACTTTTTTTGCCTCTGATTATATTCTTGGCAACATATGTCTATGGTGTCATGTTATGGGAATGTCATGGACTGTTCTGCTCGATACGGCGTTCGAGAGGGAGTTTATGGATCTGGCCGAAGCGGTCCAGGACGAATTGCTTGCTCACGCCAAGCTCCTGGAGGTCTTTGGGCCACGGCTCGGGCGGCCCCGCGTCGATACCCTGAAGGGTTCCAAGCACGCGAACATGAAGGAGCTGCGCTTCAATGCCAACCATGGGGTCTGGCGTGTTGCGTTCGCCTTCGACCCGAAACGCCGTGCCATCCTGCTGGTGGCAGGAGACAAAGCAGGGAGGGGCGAGAAACGCTTCTACAAACAGCTCATCTAAGAAGGCGGATGAGCGGTTTGATAACTGTCGGAATGAAGGGGGGGTGAAGCATGAAAGAGTTGAAGGATGCGATAAACGCGCTTGCGGCGGATCGGCGCACCAGGATCGAGACGCGGGCGAAGGCGTTGATTGCCGAGGAGATGACACTGCGGGACCTGCGCAGGGCGCAGGACCTGGCGCAGGAGCGCATGGCGGAGCTGCTCGGCGTGGGACAGGACAACATCTCCCGGTTCGAAGGCCGGGCGGACATGCTGCTGTCCACACTGCGCAGCTACATTGCCGCCATGGGCGGCTCTCTGGACCTGATTGTCCGCTTTCCGGACCGGCCGGCCGTGTCCCTTGCCGCCTTGTTCGGCAACGAGGAGAAGGACAAAGGGGAAGTGCGCCGCAAACGGACAGTGGACAAACACACAGCAGGCTGCCCGGCTTGACACCTACCTAGGACCTCGCCATTGTGACCAAAGGACCCGAGCCAAAGGATCTGAAAGAGAGCCAAGCATTCAAGGCGCGAGTCGTTCGATGCGCCAACCGCACTGTGACTGAATCCCGCCAATCCCCGGCGGGATGACGGGTTGACTGAATGACGTTGCTGCAGGAGTCACCGACATGCCGGTAACCAAAGCGACCTTCTCCAGTTTCGACGAATTGGAACAGTGGACGGCCGAAGAGAGGAGTAAAAACAACCGCCCTCGACATATTCATCTCGTTATCGATATGGAACGAGATGAAAGACCCTCCCGCACCATTACCGATTACAAGGGACCCGTTGAAGAAGAACGGGGGACTTGGAAGGGGAAGGATGGAATCGCAAAGGCAAAGCCCGTGACCACACTGGAACAGTGGAAAGAGGCGCTTATGTCATTGAAAGGTATTTGGGAGGGTCATCCCGAGAAGGAAGAGGAGATGTCGAGAATCCGGAAAGAGTGTAACCGTTTATTTTAATGAAAACAGTGATCCTCGATACCTGCGTTATCATTGACTATTTCAGGAAACATCCCGCTGCTATTGTATTTCTAGAAGGACTTCAACAAGTCCCTCGCATATCGGCCATGACTGTTGCGGAACTCTACGGTGGATTCAGAGGACAACACGAATTATCCGAACTTGAACGATTTCTCGAATTAACCCCGATATTGGAAGTTACTGCCGAAATCGCTATACTCGGTGGATATTTCAGGAATCGATACGCGCCCAGTCATGGAATAGGACTCGTTGATGCGATCATTGGCGCAACTGCGCAAATTAACGGTGCTAAGCTTGTTACCAGGAACGTGAAGCACTTCCCAATGTTTCCCGATCTGGAGTCACCTTATCCATAAGGGCACCTTGAATTTTTGATAGTGCTTAACATGTAGTGGTCGTGTAATTCTCTCAGCGGAGAAGGGAAAGGTTCAGCGGGAAGTTCATCACTACCTGTTAAGCACTACCGAATTTTTCACGGTGCCCCCCTCAAGGCGCGAGTCGTTCGATGCGCCAACCGGCCTGGGGTGTGCGGCGGTAAAGAAAGCGGTCGTGTAGCCGGCTCTCCCGGCCTTGCCAAAACTCGATGGTCTCGGGCTCCACTCGAAAACCACCCCAGAAACCGGGTAAAGGGATCTCGCTCTGGGAAAACTTGCGCCGCATCTCCTCCACCTTGGCATCCAGCAAAGAGCGGGAGCTGATGACCCGGCTCTGGGGCGAGGCCCAGGCGCCGATCTGGTTACCCCGGGGGCGGATGGCGAAGTATTTGAGGGACTCGGCGGTCGGAATCCGGTCGGCCCTGCCCGTGATCTGGATCTGCCTGGCCAGGGCGACCCAGGGGAAGAGCAAGGCGACCTTGGGTTGCGCCGCTATCTGTTTGGACTTGCGGCTCTCGTAATTGGTAAAGAACACGAAGCCGGTCTCGTCATAGAGCTTGAGCAGCACGGTGCGCACCCAGGGCTGGCCGTCTGGGGCTACCGTTGCCAGGCTCATGGCGTTGGGCTCCGGGATGCCGGTAGCGATCGCCTCCTCGTACCAGTGCTGGAACTGACGGATAGGATCGGGCTCCAGGGCTTTCCTGGACAGTCCACGCGCCATGGCCTGGGTGCGGAAGTCCTCCGGGGTGGTCGTCATTTGGATGGGCTAGGGGAAGGCATTCTTCAGCCGAGTGCCACGTCTTCATAAACCGCGGTCAGTGGGCAACGGAAGTCGATGGAGGTGAATACCAGCTCTCCGCTCTCGGCAGCCGGGTGCAGGACCCAGCCCCCCTCGGCGTTGCGACGGAAGATATCGACGAGCGGCCGTTCCGGTTCGATGAGCACATATTCCAGCAGCGAATCGAGCTGCCGGTAGTGGGCGAATTTGGCCCCGCGGTCGAAGGCGGCGGTGGAGTCGGATAAGACCTCGATCACCAGTGTCGGATTGCGCTTGAATCGCTTCTCCCGGCTGTCGGCGGGATCACAGGTGACGAATACATCCGGATAGTAGAAGGCGTCCGCCTGCTCGACGCGCACCTTCATATCCGCGATATAGACCCGGCAGGGGCCGCCGCGGACGTGATTGCGCAACAAGGCGAACAGATTGCCGGCGACGGTGACATGGGCCTCACCGGCGCCGGCCATTGCAAAGACCTCGCCGGCGACATACTCGTGCTTGATCGGCGCGGTCTCCTCACCTGCCAGATAATCGTCAATGCCGATCCTGGCTTGTTCCGCGGTGTTGGTCATTGGGTTGTTTCTTTTTTACCTATTCCAGGGTTCTACAAGTGGAGATCCGAGTCCATCCGTGCATGCAGCACTCGAAGATGATGCGGATTCACGCATCCAACCCCGCTTCTTCCCGTGCTGCACGCCGGATTTGGTGCATATCGAGCGGTGAATCCTCGCCGCTTGCTTCCCCTTCGATGAGGGCTTGGCGCAGGGTTTCGAGCCTCCGTTCACGTTCTTCGAGCAAGCGCAGACCGGCGTAAACCACCTCACCGGTGGAACCGTAACGACCATTCTCGATCTGCCGTGCGATGAACCCTGCAAAATACCCGCTTAAGGAAATGCTGGTGTTCGTGGCCATGTGCGCGGTTTCCTCTCGCTTATTAACCAGTACTATATGCTCATAGCGACCTGTAGGCATCCCGATTTTCGGCCCGGAGTTGGTAACTGTGCAGGGATAGTCCGGTCCCCCAAACAGCGCCGAATCATTCAGGGTTGCTGAAATGCCGTCAACCGAGTGCCACGTCTTCATAAACCGCGGCTACCGGGCAACGGAAGTCGATGGCGGCGAATACCAACTCTCCACCCTCGGCAACCGGGTGCAGGACCCAGCCCCCCTCGGCGTTGCGGCGGAAGATATCGACGAGCGGCCGTTCCGGTTCGATGAGCACATATTCCAAAAGCGAATCGAGCTGCCGGTAATGGGCAAACTTGGCCCCGCGGTCGAAGGCGGCGGTGGAGTCGGACAGTACCTCGACGATCAGTATCGGATTACGCTTGAATCGCTTCTCCCGGCCGTCGGCGGGATCGCAGGTAACGAATACATCCGGGTAGTAGAAGGCGTCCGCCTGCTCGACCCGCACCTTCATATCCGAGATATAGACCCGGCAGGGGCCGCCGCGGACGTGGTTGCGCAGCATAGAGGCCAGGTTGAGCGCGACGGTGACATGGGCCTCGCCGGCACCGGCCATCGCAAAGACCTCACCGGCGACATACTCATGCTTGAGCGGCGCGATCTCCTCGCCCGCCAGATAATCGTCAACGCCGAGCTTGGCTTGTTCCGCGGTATTGGTCACTGGATTGTTCCTGCGCTACAACAGCCCCTGCTCGGCCAGGGATGCGGCATCCCCTTCGCCGACGATGAAGTGATCGAGCACCCGCACCTCCACCAAGGCAAGGGCATCCTTCAAGCGTTGGGTAATCCGCAGGTCCGCCTGGCTCGCCTCGGTGACGCCCGAGGGGTGGTTGTGGGCGAAGATAACGGCGGACGCGTGCAGCTCCAGGGCGCGACGCACGACTTCACGCGGATGCACATTGGCGCCGTCGATGGTGCCCTGGAAGAGCTCTTCGCAGCGGATCACGCGGTGGCGGTTGTCGAGAAAGACGCAGGCGAAGACCTCGCGCGCATGGTGGTACAGCTGGGCCTTGAGATAGGCGCGGGTCGTTTCCGGGCTGGTCAACAGATCCCGATCCTTGATCTCCTCCTCCAGATAACGACGGCTCAAGGCCAGCATGGCCTGCAGCTGGGCGTACTTTGCCTTACCCAGGCCCTTGAGCCTGCAAAAACCCTTCTCGTCCGCGCCGAACAGGCCCTTGAGTCCTCCCAGCTCCGCGAGCAGGTCCCGGGCCAGATCCACCGCGCTCTTTCCCGAGACCCCGGTGCGGAGAAAGATCGCCAACAGCTCGGCGTCGGTAAGGGCCTGGGCGCCGCGGGACAACAACTTCTCCCGGGGCCGCTCTTCCTCGGGCCATTCCGTGATCGACATGTCCCCTCCGCTCCCGTGGGTGGTAACTAGTTGTTAGTGGGTAGTGGATAGTGTCCCGGTCAAACTGCCAAATCAAATGGTTCGTAGGCATTATGGGGGGGTAAGCAAGTCCGCTCAACCTAGCTACTGTCACCAATACTCAATCAGATTTGCTGTTGGCAAAATTTATTTTCAACCAGTAAATTTTTGCGTATACTGCGTACCTTGGCAGGGCGAATCGTCCTGTGTGCTCTTTAACAGACTCGACCTCGATGACTGGTCCTAGACCTTGGCTGCTTCGAACCGTGGAGCAGTCGGTGTTGATTCAACACCATTTCCGAAGCTCACGCTCGTAGTACGGAGTATCGAGACTCCGATGCGCGCATGGCGGCCGCTTTGAGTGCCATTCACTTAGGCGGACTGGTTGGAAATTAGGTTCGTGGCGTTCGCTTCGCTCCATTCGGTCCAGTTGTGTTCTGCGGACTGGTGCAATTGCACCGAGTTGGAACTACCGAGGTATTGCTATGCAAAACGAGTCTTTAAAGAAGGTCTTGGATACCCTCTATGGGTTGAAGCAGACCATGCACGGTGAAGCGAACGCCAGTGTTAATCGGCAGTTGAATGAGGCGATAATCCTTATCCAACAGTGCATTGAGAACGGGAGTGCTGATACAGATATGAACAATAAAGTTCTATCCGTAATTGGCAAAGTGCTGCAAAAAATCCCTAGTATCGCTGCGTTGCTGAAACTGTTTTCCGATTAACACAGCGAACCTTTTTTCTATTTCTTATGAATATGAACCTGGGCAGTACAATAAAGTTAGTCAGAAAGAAGCGGGGATATACACAGTCGCAACTTGCCGACCGTGCAGATATTTCCGTGTCTCATCTTTGCTTGCTGGAGAGGGGAAAACGGGACCCGAGTTTATCTACAATCGAGGCTATTTCAAATGCCCTAAGCATTCCAGTCAGCGTATTGATTTTCCTCGCTGCCGATAACGAGCAAATAACGGAGTTGACTGAAAATCAAATAGAAGAACTGACGCGTAATATCATGGGAATCATAGATGGAGCATCAAGACAGAAAAGCCTATTCTAAAGTCGGACCTATTGGATGTATTGATGCACTGGCATCCATGCTTTCCATTTCTGCCAAAGACTTGCTCACCGTTTCCAAATCTGTTGAAAGTTTCTGGATACCCGGAAAGACACTGAGAAAGAAATCCGGTGAGCCGAGACTAACAAGTAACGCTAAAGAGCCACTCAAGGGGCTCCACGAGAAAATTAAGAATAGGCTGTTAAAGCGGGTCTGCTATCCCTACTACCTTCTTGGCGGCATCTCGGATTCAATGATGCCAAGGGACTACAAATGTCATGCTGCCATCCACTCGGGAAAGAATATCCTGATATCCGAAGATATCAAAGATTTCTTCTCGAGCACAAAAACTGACGTGGTACACTCAATCTGGCAATGCTTGTTCCATACTAGCCCTGATGTTGCATCTGTTCTGACATCCCTGACCACTTACAACGACTGTCTGCCGCAGGGGTGGAAAACGAGTGGATATCTGGCAAACCTCGCTTTTTGGGATTTGGAACCTGATTTGGTAGAAAGACTTGAAAAGCGTGGTTTCTCGTACAGCCGTTTCATAGATGATATAACGGTCTCCTCAAGGTGTAGAATTGGTGCATCTAAAAAGAGTTTTGTCATTTCTGAAATTTACAGAATGCTTAGCTTGAGGGGATATTCACCCAAGCGGGCGAAGCATCGAATAGCGACAAATGATAACAGAATGGGAGTCACTGGCCTTAATGTAAACAAGAATACGTCGTCAATGCCAAAGGAAAAAAGGAAAATCATTCGTGCGATGGTGCATCGCTGTGAAAATCATTACATGCAAGACCGTACCTCAGAAGGTTATAGAAAATCCTGGGAACGTACGTCCGGCAAAGTTAGCACACTTACCAGATTTCATGAGACTGAGGGAAACAAACTCAGAAAGCGCCTGCAGACAGTCAAACCAATACGATGATTCAGCAGGCAACCCACCGGCCTGACGAATGAGATGATGACGATGCAAACCGCCAAACAGGAAGCACTGGAGGCGATTCAACGGCTACCCGACGATGTGGATACCAAAGAAATTGTCTACCGGCTCTATGTACTGGAGAATATCCGGCGTGGTCAACAAGACGCCGCCGAAGGGAAAACCCAATCCGCCGAGGAGGTGCTGAAGGATATTCAATCATGGTGAAGTGGACGAAACATGCCAAACGCCAGCTTCGCCACATCCATGATTACATCGCCCAGGACTCGCCATTGTATGCCGGACGAGTCAGTGAAGAACTGGTCAAGAAAACCATTGGTCTGGATGAACTGCCCCGCAAAGGACGAATGGTACCGGAACTGAATGAAGATGCCATACGGGAGCTAGGGCTTTACTCTTATCGGGTTCTGTATGAGATCAAATCCGATAACCTTATCGAAGTTCTGGCAATCATTCACAAGCGGCGACATTTGGAAGTCGAAGATATTCCTAGTACCTGATTTCGATTGATATTGCTGTAAGGAACGCCCTTTGTGGCGTTCCGAACAGTTTGCGGAACGGCAGGTCGGCCGTTCCCTACAAGTGCAAAATCAGGTGAAATGGTGTACTAGAGATAATAAAAACAAAACCCGGATGAGGAGGAGGGAGTGATCATTCCCGCACAGGCCGGGCTGGGCTTGCCGAGCAAGCAACAACTGCATACATCGACCCCGTGAGCATCAAGGTATTGTTGGGCGTGAGTGGCGGGATTGCGGCCTACAAAGCGGCCGAACTGGTGCGACGCCTGGGTGAGCGTGGGGCCGAGGTCCGCGTGGTCATGACGGCCGCGGCCCAATCCTTCATGACGCCGCTGACGCTGCAAGCGCTTTCCGGCCACGAGGTACGTTGTGACCTCCTGGATCCGGGCGCGGAGGCGGGGATGGACCACATCGAGCTCGCGCGTTGGGCGGACCTGGTGCTGGTGGCGCCCGCGACCGCCGACCTCATGGCGCGCCTGGCCGCCGGTCTGGCCGACGATCTGCTGACCACCCTCGCCCTGGCCACCACAGCGCCGCTGGTCCTGGCCCCGGCCATGAATCATCGCATGTGGCGCCATCCGGCGACCCAGGAGAATCTGGCCCGGTTGCAGAACCGGGGGGTGCGTATCCTGGGACCGGCCCAGGGCGATCAGGCCTGTGGTGAACAGGGCCCCGGACGCATGCTGGAGCCCGACGAGATCCTGGATGCCCTGGCACTCTGCACCCTCTCGTCCGGCATCGGCCCGCGGCTCGCGGGAAGGCGGGTCCTGATTACCGCAGGCCCCACCCGGGAGGCCCTGGACCCGGTCCGTTACATCAGCAACCGCAGCTCCGGCCACATGGGGTACGCCCTGGCTGGGTCCCTCACCGCCCGTGGTGCCCAGGTGGTCGTGGTCAGCGGACCGAGCGCCCTGGCCGCGCCCCACGGGGTGGAGCTGGTGCCCGTGGAGTCAGCACTGGAGATGGAGGCGGCGGTGATGGCGCGGGTCGGGGACTGCGACCTCTTCGTCGCCGCGGCGGCGGTCTCCGACTACCGGCCGCAAGTGCCGGCGGGGCAGAAGATCAAGAAGGACCAAGCCGAGCTGAACCTGCGCCTGGTCAAGAACCCGGACATCCTGGCCCAGGTCGCCGCCCTGGCCCAGGGTCCCTTCACCGTCGGCTTCGCCGCCGAGACCCAAGACCTGGAAGCGCATGCGCGTACCAAGCTCACGGCCAAGGGACTGGACATGATCGCGGCCAATCTGGTCGGCGGCGAAACCGGCGGGTTCGACCGCGCGGAAAACGCCCTGCTGGTGTTGTGGCCCGGCGGGCGCCGATCGCTGCCCCTCAGCCCCAAGGCCCGGCTGGCGGATGCCCTGGCCGACCTGATCGTGGAGCGCTACCTTGCACAGGCTCCAAGTCAAGATTCTTGATGCCCGGCTGGGTCGGGACTACCCCCTGCCGGAGTACGCTACCGCAGGTTCCGCGGGCCTGGATCTGCGGGCGATGCTTGACAGACCGCTGGACCTGGACCCCGGACGGTGCGAGCTGATTCCCACCGGCATGACGATCCATATCGCCGAGCCGGGTATTGCGGCCCTGATCCTGCCGCGCTCGGGATTGGGACATAAGCACGGCATCGTCCTGGGCAACCTGGTCGGTCTGATCGATTCCGACTACCAGGGGCCGCTATACGTCTCCTGTTGGAATCGGGGCCACACTCGGTTCCGCATCGCGGTCGGTGAGCGGATCGCCCAGCTGGTGCTGGTCCCGGTCCTGCACGCAGACTTGCAGGTCGTCACCGATTTTACCGACTCCGAGCGCGGCGGTGGTGGGTTCGGCCATACCGGGCGCCGCTGAGCCGGGCGGTATCCGAAGCCCTTATCAGGACCTCGATACAGTGCCGAAGTACCAATAACAACAGTTTGGTCTTCGATCGGGAATCCTTTTTTTGCCGCAAATGAACGCGAATCAACGCAAATCGGTCGTAAAAGATCAGATGGTCTTTTTTGTCCATAGATGATGAATATATTCACAGATTGTTTCGTTTTTAATCTGTGAGAGAACGTAAGAGAACAATCGAGATGTCAGTTGCCATCGCACGCGCCCACAAGATCGCCCAGGTACTTATCGAGGCCCTGCCCTATATCCGGCGTTTTCGCGGCAAGACCATGGTCGTCAAGTACGGCGGCAATGCCATGGTCGAGCAATCCCTCAAGCAAGGCTTCGCCCGCGACCTGGTGCTGATGAAGCTGGTGGGCATCGACCCGGTAGTGGTGCACGGCGGTGGTCCCCAGATCGGGAGCCTGCTCCAACGCTTGGGCAAGGACAGCGAGTTCGTGCAGGGCATGCGGGTTACCGACAGCGAGACCATGGACGTAGTCGAAATGGTACTGGGTGGTCTGGTCAACAAAGAGATCGTCAATCTCATCAATCGGCACGGCGGCGCGGCCGTGGGTCTGACAGGCAAGGACGGGGACCTGATCCACGCCCGTAAGCTGCGCCTGCACCACGACGCACCGGAGCTGAAGGCCACGGAGATCCTGGATCTCGGCCATGTGGGCGAGGTAGAGCGGATCGACGCGAGCGTCGTCAATATGCTGATCCGGGGTGAGTTCATCCCCGTCATCGCCCCCATCGGCGTCGGCACAGACGGCTCCTCCTACAACATCAACGCGGACCTGGTCGCCGGCAAGATGGCGGAAGTGCTGGGGGCGGAAAAGCTCCTGTTGCTGACCAATACGCCGGGGCTGCTCGACGCCTCCGGCGCGCTCATCAGCGAGCTGGATGCGGAAGCCGTCGCTGGCCTGATCCGGCAGGGCGTCATCACCGGCGGCATGTTGCCCAAGATAAAATGCGCCCTGGACGCGGTCCATGCGGGCGTGCGCTCCGCCCACATCATCGATGGCCGCGTGGAACATGCGCTCCTGCTGGACCTGTTTACGGACGAAGGCGTGGGGACCCTGATTCGGAGCGAAAAGTCAGGGAATAAGACTTAGAGACTGTCTAAAAACTAACACATTGATTTTCGGCTGGCTCCCCAGGCTCCAGCGTGGGAGCAAATCCCGACGCTCCAGCGTCGATTAAGCGCCTCGGTAGGCTAACCGCCAACGCCTATCAGCACAGAAGAGCTGCGTCCGCTGGAGCGGACAAGCTGCCGTTCCCACGCTGGAGCGTGGGAACGAGCGTGAACCCTTCTACGCTAACCATTTAAAAATTTACCACTACCACCCGCTCGACCGCCGAACAACAGCAGCATTCTTCAAGGGCGCCCTTATTTAGACGTGTATTTCTCTGGTTTCACTTTCCAATAACACTTGCTTCCAATACCTCCAGATACCGCTCGGCGCTCTTGGCCTGGGTGTATTCGGCGACCGCGGCCTGCAAGGTTTGCGGCGGCAGCGGATGGTCCAGGGTCTCGGCCATGGCCTGGGCCAGGGCCTGGGCGTCTCCGACCGGGACCAGGGCCCCGTACCTGCCGCCGTCCAGCAGCTCATGGGGGCCGCTGGGGCAGTCCGTCGCCACCACCGGGGTGCCTAAGGCCATGGCCTCCGTGAGCACATTGGGAGAGCCCTCCCACCGGGACGAGAGCACGAACAGATCCGCGCGGGCCAGGTAGGGGTAGGGGTTGGCCCGAAAGCCGATCAGATCCAGGTCGGCGGCGATTTCCAGCTCCGCGCTCAGGGCCTGGAGCCGCGCCCGTCCGTTGCCTTCGCCCAGGATGACCAGTCGACAAGGGCGTCCTTTACGGACCTGGGCGAAGGCCCGGATCAGGGTCGGGAAGTCCTTCTGGCGCTGTAAGCGGCCGGCGCCGACGATGACCGGCGACTGGCCGGGTCGGAACCAGGCATGGTCACAGGGCGCGGCGGCCAATCCGGGGAGCTCCGGCGTAATCACAGGGTTGGGGATGACCTGGATGCCTGTACGCGCGATCCCGGCGATGCGGGCGGTATCGTCGGCGACCCCGGCGGAGACCGCCAGGATCCGATCTATCCGTGGATAGAGCCGACGGATCGGCCAGAAGCGCAACCAGCGCGCGCCGGCGGTCTTGCCTGCCATGGCCGTGGAGACATTGGTGCCCAGGCGCATGAGGATCCGGGTGTCGGTGCCCGCCAGCCACCGGGCCAGGACCGCCGCGCGCCCGGCCCGATCCTTCACCGCCAGCAGGGCAGCGGGGCGGTATCGGCGCAGATAGCGGGCCAGTGCCGGCACCGCCGCGAAGGTATGCCGGGTGCCCAGATGCACCCGATTCACCTGCCGCGGCAGGCGTTCGAGGTGGGGGCCCTCGGTGCGCACCAGGACCAGATCCACCTGTCGGCCCAGCGCCACCAAGCCGCGGATCAGGTTCACGACCATCCGCTCTACCCCGCCGTGCCCTGAGAAAGAGACGAAGACGGCGATGGGACGCACGGGATCGGGCATCATTATGTGCCCCTTTCCATCGTTTGCAACGGACGCAGCGAAGGTTATGACAGGGGTGTTCTCAATTACATGGCACAATCTGCGCATTTCCCTCCCTCTCCCTCCGGGAGAGGGCCGGGGTGAGGGGGAAATTCAAAAACTCGAATTGTGGCGTGCGGCAGTATAACAAACTACCTGATCCTCGCTATCTCGAACCACGGATCGGCACGGATCAACACAGATTGGTCTTCATCCGTGTCGATCCGTGTTCATCCGTGGTTCTCTGAACCGATTTTTCCTATAGGAAAACACGGCTCAAACCAGGCCGGCGACGCCGGGAGCCGACACCTGAGACCGTCGTTCCGGCTGGGACGCCGCAACCCAGCCCGCGTAGGGTGGGAAAGGCCAGGCGCCGTCCCGCAGGGAGCCTGGCCGCAACCCACCGCAAGGCGGGATGCGCTGTGCTTTCCCGCCCTACGGACTAGGGCTCGTAGCCTCTCCGAGGCACTCCGCGGCGCGGAGCTTCCGCGTTCCCACGCGGCGCGTGGGAACGAGAGAGTCTTGGCCCCACCTACCGGCGACAGGTCATTCCGAGCTGCCGCAGGATTTCTTCGATCTGTTGTGCCTCCGGGATCCGCAGTCGTCTGGCGTCGGTCAAGGCGAGGCAGAGCAGCTCATTGGCCTGCGCGCGCTCCTCGGCCCGTCCCCGAGCCAGCAGAGTCAGCGCGATATTGGTGCGGCAGACCAGCAATCCACGCACATCGCCCAGGCGCTCATAGACCGGCAGCTCTTCTTGGGTGCGGATGCGCAGGGCCTCATCGAGCTCGCCGCGCCTCTGCAGGATGTCGGCGATCTTACCCTGGGTGACGGCCTTGGAACGCACATCGCCCAGGCGCTCATAGACCGGCAGCTGTTCTTGGGTGCGGATGCGCAGGGCCTCATCGAGCTCGCCGCGGTCCTGCAGGATGTCGGCGATCTTACCCTGGGTGACGGCCTTGGAACGCACATCGCCCAGGCGCTCATAGACCGACAGCTCTTCTTGGGTGCGGATGCGCAGGGCCTCATCGAGCTGGCCGCGGGCCTGGAGGATGTCGGCGATCCGGCCCTGGGTGACGGCCTTGGACCGCACGTCGCCGAGGCGCTCATAGACCGACAGCTCTTCTTGGGTGCGGATGCGCAGGGCCTCATCGAGCTCGCCGCGGGCCTGCAGGATGTCGGCGATCTTACCCTGGGTCACCGCCTTTTCACGCACATCGCCCAGGCGCTCATAGACCGGCAGCTGTTCTTGGGTGCGGATGCGCAGGGCCTCATCCAGCTGGCCGCGCCTCTGCAGGATGTCGGCGATCTTGCCTTGGGTCACCGCCTTTTCACGCACATCGCCCAGGCGCTCAAAGGCCCCGAGCACTTCGTCGGTTAGGATACGCAGGGCCTCATCGAGCTGGCCGCGGGCCTGCAGGATGTCGGCGATCTGGCCCTGGGTGACGGCCTTGGAACGCACATCGCCCAGGCGCTCATAGACCGGCAGCTCTTCTTGGGTGCGGATGCGCAGGGCCTCATCCAGCTCGCCGCGCCGGTATAGCCTGTCGGCGTATCCGTCGAGCAGGGGCAGTGCGTCCAGATCGGTGGCCTCTTCCGCCGCCTCCAAGGCCACGATACCCCGTTCCAAGAGGTCATCGGCGGTCTTGCCGTCCCCGGCACCGCTGGTCACGCGGGCGGCATCGGCGTAAAGCCGCCAGGGAATGGGATGCGCGGTAGCTTCCAGCAAGCCAATCAGGTCCTTCCCGAGCCTCGCCGCCTTGCCGTAGCTGTCCGCTTCCAGGGCCCGGACGGCGCCGGCGCCGCAGGCAGCGGCGATCGGCGGCTTCTCCGCGGCCAGGGCGAGCTCGGCGAGCTGCAAGTCGGCCAGGGCGGGGCGCCATCCTGTTTCACCGCCCCAGGCCCTGAACAGGGGTCCGACCGCGATGGCAGCGAATCGCCCCTGCTCTGCCGCCGCAAGCGGTGCTAGGCGGCCTGCGGCCAGTGGGCTGACCCGCACCCCGGATAGGTCCGGTCGTACCGGATCTGCGCCCGGCTCCAGCAGGGCCAGGTCGCTCAGGTCCTGTATCCGGCCCCCGCTCTCCGCGGCGAGCGCTGCGGTGACCGCTGGCGGCACCGGCAGTCGGAACCAGGTCATGGCCCGCAGCAGGGTCGCACTGCCGGCCTTGGCGGCCAGCCCGAGCAAGGTCTGTACGGCGATGTTCTCTAGCAGCTGGCGCAACTGCTCGGCCTCCGGCAGTCCGCCGCCGGCCAGGTAGGCCTCCATCTCACCCAGGGCCGCCGCGGCCTCGGCCAGGGGCACGGCGGGATTGAGCAACAGGCGGGCGATCAGCAGATCCAACAACCCCGGGTTGCCGCGCGCCGCGGTCCGAGCCCGCGCCAATAGCTTCTCGCGCTCTTCCAGGTCGGGCAGGTCCAATCCATCGGCCATGGTCTGGTGGCGCAGTACGAGCTTGCGCTCGGCGGTTTCCCCAAAGCTGGTGAGCTCGAGGCGGTCGAGCCGCTCGGCCAGGTCCTGGCCCCCCACCGCCAGCCGGAACGGGAAGCGGCTGGTAATCAGCAGCCGGCTGTCGGTGGCGGTCGGCTCGAAGGCCCGGAGGATGGTTGCGACCAGGCCGGCGTAACGGGCGGCGACCGGGCGGGCACCGGCGGCCTCTTCCAGCAGTTGCTCGAAGTCGTCCAGGACCAGCAGCAGTGCCGGTCCGGTCTCGTCTTGCTGTTGGCAGGGGCCGTGCAACAAGTCGGTCAGCAGATTCCTGAGGGCGACCAGGGCCTCCTCTGCTCCCTGCTGCGCCGCGGCCCGGACCTTCTGTTGCCCGTCTTGCAGGAGCGCGCGGGCAGTCGGGAAGCTGTGGAGGGCCGCCTCGAGCTCATCGAGCAGAGCTTGAGGGCCGAAGCGGCCGTGGAGCACGGCCAGTGCATAGTCGTCGCGGCGGCGGTTGGCGATGCGCGCGGCCAGGCTGGATTTACCCAGCCGCCCCATGCCGGTGAGGATGAGGCCGGCGTGGCGACCCGCGTCCAGGCTGCGCAGGGCATGTTGGAGCTCCCGGCGCCGGCCGACGAACATCTCATGGGAGGCCACCGGGACCTCCTTGCCGAGGAAGGTCTTCGAGATATGGCTGGCGGGCAACAGGGAGCGCTTGCGACGGCCAGTCACCAGCGGGGCGGCGCCGTCCGCGTCGCTGCCGAGCCACAGCCGCGCCAGGTGCCAGTCGCTCCGGATCTGCTCCTGG
The DNA here is from genome assembly GCF_004359955.1 of Candidatus Thiosymbion oneisti. Taxonomy (NCBI): domain Bacteria; kingdom Pseudomonadati; phylum Pseudomonadota; class Gammaproteobacteria; order Chromatiales; family Chromatiaceae; genus Candidatus Thiosymbion; species Candidatus Thiosymbion oneisti. The sequence goes on along the minus strand of NZ_SMSC01000017.1, from coordinate 32,490 downwards.
TCGGCATCGAGCAGCGCGCGGCGGGCCTCGGCAACGGCCAGGGCCAGGGCTTCACGCTCGGCGAGCCTTTGATAGAGGGTGGCCGCGAACCGGATGGCGGCGGTGTCCGCGACCGTGCCGTCCCAGCCGATGACGGCGGGCAGCCCGGCCTGGATCAGGGCGCTGGTGAGGGAGTGCACCGGCGCTTGTGCCACCTTGGGAGCCGGGTCGCGGTCGGGCTTTTCACTGCCGGGCGCAGGCGGCAGCCCGGCCCCCGGAGCGGGCCTGTGACCGGCCGTCGCCGCGCTGCGGCAGGCGGACAGGAACAAGAGGCGGGGCATAGCCGGCCGCAGAGTGCCCAGCAAGGCCGCGGCGTCGGTGGCGAGTAGGGCGCCGGCGTCGTCTTCGAGGAGCAGGACGGGTCTCGGGTCCTGGTCCGGCCGGTCCCGCCAGTTGTTATCGCCGTGACAGGACAGGTGCAGCACGGGCAGGCGGCCGGTCTGGCGTAGCGCGCCGAGCCGCCGTCCCAGGGCCGCGGCCGCGCCGCTCTCGTCGACCAGCAGGTCCAGATTGGTGTCACCCACGGCGTCGAGGATGGCCGTCTCCTCGGCCTCATAGGCGAGCTCCGAGGTATCCTGGGGCGCTGCGGCCATAAAGGCCAGGCCGAGCCGGTACTGGTCCTGGTCCGGCGGCGGTGGCTCCCCGAGCGGGCCCAGGCGGCGCTGGGGGCTGTACTGCAGGAGGGCATCGGCGGCCAGATGGCCCCGCTCATCGGCCACCAGCTCCCAGGGGGCTTGCAGCAGGGCCCACTCGGCGAGGCTCGGCTCCCGGCGCGGGCAATGGATGCTCAGCAGCAAGGGGCGGGAGGCGCTCTCCAACAGCCGGGTCAACTGGTGTTGGTCGCCGTCGAGCCAGGCGTAGAGGTCGCGGCCGATGCGGATCGCCGCGGCCGGGTCCGGGCGTGCTTCCAAGGGTCCGTAGCGCGAGATGAGGTTCATGAGCCATGCGGACGCCTCTGCATCCAGCACTCGGCGGGTACCGATCGGCGTGTCGCCGGCGAAGAGCTCGTAGGCGTCGTCTTGGATCAATAGAGTAGCGGACATGGCGCTTGCTCCCGGTCTCCCCATTCGGTGCGGAGAGCTTATCCGATGCGGGCCCGTCCGGCCAGGCAGATTGGGGGCAGGGCAACCGAATGATAATCACTGCTGAAACAATTTCTCGTTCCCACGCGCTGCGTGGGAACCTGGTTGCTCCGCGCCACGGAGAGCATCAGACCGGTGGTATACACGGGAATCAAACCTGCCGGCTGTCCGGCGTTATCCGGTGCGGCCCAGAGGGCGTCTGCTCTGACCGTTGCCGCCAGCTGGTGATGGGGTCCGTAAGCCGTCTGAAAGACGGCGGTCCCAGCCGGCCCGGGACCGCCGACATCCTGTCGGCCCCTGGGACCGCCGACATTCTGTCGGCCCCTGGGATCGCCGACATTCTGTCGGAAAACTACCGTGTTCACCGCATCATCGATTGGGGCAGTTTCATTCATCGATGCGGTTCGCGCCGCGTGGTAGATTGGGCAAAGGGCCAGCCTGGTCCTGACGGAGGCTCTGTCCTGCGGAGGAGGGAGCCTGGAGGAGCCTGGACCAGCCCATTGAAGCAGGGCCGCTGCATCCCTTCGGCTTTGGGCTCTAACTACCCTACAACCGCTTTTAGATACAGCCTCTAAGGCGGTGAACGGGTACGTGCAACCGGATCGCTCGAACTATAACCACCATGCGCAAGCCCGACGCGGTCTACTTCTTCGGGACCTGTCTGATCGATCTGCTCTATCCACAGGCGGGCCTGTCCGCCATGCGGCTGCTTGCGCGGGCGGGCATCCGGGTCCGCTACCCCCAGGGTCAGACCTGTTGTGGTCAGCCGGCCTACAACTCCGGTTACCGGGACCAGGCCCGTAGCGTAGCGGCCGCCCAGCTCGACGCCTTGCCCGCGGACATCCCGGTGGTGGTCCCCTCTGCTTCCTGCGCGGGCATGTTCCGCGTGCACTACCCGCGGCTCTTCGCCGGCACCCCTGATGAGGCCCGCGCCCTGGATCTGGCCGGTCGGGTCTATGAGTTTACCGAGTTTCTGGTGCGGGTCCTGGATCTCAGACCCGTGGCTCCGGGACCGCCGCTGGCTGTCGTCCTGCACAATTCCTGCTCGGCGCGCCGTGAGCTGGGCGTTGCGGATGCGGCCCGGGAGCTACTCGACCGGCTCGCCAACGTCCGCGTCCTGGAGCCCGACCATGCCGACGAGTGCTGCGGCTTCGGCGGGACCTTCGCGGTCAAGGAACCGCAGCTCTCCGCCGCCATGGCCGCGGACAAGACCGCCGCCATCGCCGCTACCGGTGCCCCCCTGCTGGTGGGCCAGGATTGGGGTTGCCTCATGAATCTGGAAGGCACCTTCCGGCGCCGAGGGAGCGGACCGCAGGTAAAGCACATCGCCGAATTGGTGTGGGAGCGGGTAGTGGTTAATATCTAAGTTGTAATATGACCAACAGCACTGGCCGCTATGCCCCCTCTCCCGCCGGGAGAGGGTTGGGGAGAGGGGATCAAAAAGATGAACCGCTCTACTTTAACACTTATGAATTTACCACTACCTGGGAGCGGACCAGTGGCGGCTGAGTGGCACGCCCGGGTCGCGGATGCCCTCGGCAACCAGCGGACGCGGGCAAACATAGGACGCGCCCTGGACGGCTTGGTCGCCAAGCGCCGGGCGGCCTTCTCGGACCGGGACGAACTGGAACGTCTGCGGGACCAAGGGCAGGCCATTCGGGCCCAGGCCCTGGCATGCCTCCCCGACTTGCTCGCAGCGTTGGAGCGCAATTGCACCGCCAACGGCATTCGGGTCCACTGGGCCGAGACCTGCGATCAGGCCAATCGCGAGGTGTTGGATATCCTGCACCGGCACGAGGCGCGGATGCTCATCAAGGGCAAATCCATGGTCTCCGAGGAGTTGGGACTCAACGCCTTCCTGGAAGCCCAGGGCATCGAGGTCGTGGAGACGGATCTGGGGGAGCTCATCGTCCAGCTCGCGGAGGAACGCCCGTTCCACATCCTGGCACCGGCCATCCATAAGGACCGGCGCCAGATCGCCGAACTCTTCAAGGCCAGGTTCCCGGAGCTCCCCTACAGCGAGGACGCCGAAGCGCTCACGGCCACCGCCCGCCGCCTCCTGCGCGAGAGGTTCCGGGGTGCCGTGGCGGGCCTCACCGGGGTCAACTTCGCGGTGGCCGAGACCGGGACCCTGGCCCTGGTGGAAAACGAGGGCAATGGCCGCATGTGCACCACGGTCCCTGAGGTGCATATCGCCGTCACCGGCATCGAGAAGGTGATCGCGCGCTTAGATCAGCTCCCGACCCTGCTGACCCTGCTCACCCGTTCTGCCACCGGCCAACCCATCACCACCTATGTCAACCTGATCGGCGCGCCGCGCCGGACCGGCGAGCTGGACGGACCCCAGGAGGTTCACCTGATCCTGCTGGACAACGGCAGGTCGCGCATCTTCGCCGATCCGGAGCTCCGGACTACCCTGCGCTGCATCCGCTGCGGGGCTTGCCTGAACCACTGCCCCGTGTATGTACGCCTCGGCGGCCATGCCTACGGCACCGTCTATCCGGGCCCGATCGGCGGTATCCTCGAGCCCCAGCTCCAGGGCCTGGCCGCGGCCGGATCCTTGGTGGACGCCTCCAGCCTGTGCGGTGCCTGCGATGAGATATGTCCGGTACGCATCCCCATCCCCCGCCTCCTGAACCGACTGCGCGCCGAAGGGGTAGGCGCCGGGTCCGATTCCCAAGTGCCGGGCCGCGGCAGTCGGCGTGACCCCAGGCAGGCCGCAATCTGGCGACTCTGGGCCTGGCTCCACGCCGACCCCGGTCGCTACCGGTTCCTGAGCGGCCTGCTGAGCAGGACGGGCACCCTGATCCCACGGCTGATTAGGCCCTGGACCAAGAGCCGGCGCCCCCCACGCCTCGCCCCCAAGGGCCTGCACCGACTGGCGCGGGAGGCGGGCTTTGTCGATGATTGAGGGCCACAGATGGATCGATGGGCACGCTTCGCTTGGTGCATCCTAACCAGCCGCCGCGGTACGGAAACCGCCGCGGAATGTCCGATACCTTAGAACCCGCTTGATGGACGCTTGCTTTGCCCATCCTACGGGTTACCGATAACATTCAGGGCGGGCGCGTATAAATTTCTTTTTGATTAACAAGTTACTACCAGCCGTGTCGATTGGGCAAAGCTGGGAGCGCCGGCATCCTGCCGGCTCGTAGGTTGGGCAAAGCCGGATCAGGGACGATCCGGCGTGCCCAACATCAACATTTCGTTGGGCACGGCGCACCGTCCAAAGATGCGGTTCGCTGCGCTCACCACATCTTACAGCCCTTGCCCAACCTACAAGATCATGTTTTCGGGAGGATTTATACGCGCTCGCCCTGCGATAACATTGAGCCGGCAGGACCCCCATGCAAAATTTGTCCGCAAATCAACGCAAATGGCCGCAAATCAACGTCAATGAACCAAGAACCGTCGATGATGGCGAACCGATTGCGAGCAATTTGCGTTGATTCGCGTTCATTTGCGGAAAAAATAATCTCCAATGAAACAACCGAACCGATGTTAATAGCACGGGGGCCCCCATGAGCGACGCCAGATCAGGTATCCTCCAACGCTTGCGGGCGGGCGGTATCCAAGAGGAGCAAACGCCGCCCGACATCCCTCTGCGCCGGTTTGACTGGGACCCGGCGGAGTGCCTCCGGCGCTTCCGGGCCCGGATGGAGGCGGCTCACGGCGAGGTCCACCAAGTCGGTGCCGACTGGCCCCAGCGGATGTACGAACTCCTGCACCGGGAAGGCGGCGCGCTGCTCTATGGTCCCCAGGGTCCCTTGGGGCCGGCGCTGGAGCAGGGCTGGCCGGACCGGGGCGCGGTCCGATTGATCCCGTACCTGGAGCCTGTGGAGGCCTGTCGCGATACCCTGTTCCGGTCCGTGGACGCAGGCTTCACCAGCTGCCGGGGCGCCATCGCCGAGACCGGCTCCCTGGTCCTGTGGCCGACGCCCCAGGAGCCGCGCCTCCTGTCCCTGGTGCCCCCTATCCACTGCGTGCTGCTGGACGCGGCCGAGATTTGCTCGACCTTCCACGAATTGCTGACCCGGCAGGCCTGGCAGACCGGGATGCCGGGTAATGTTCTGCTGATCTCCGGTCCCTCTAAATCCGCCGACATCGAGCAGACCCTGGCTTATGGGGTCCACGGGCCGCAGAGGCTGGTGGTCTTAGTGCGATCCTGAATGATTTGGCGTTGTCCGGAGGATTCGACGTGTTGCGTTCGACGCACCAAGGCCCGCTCATCTATGGTGGCGGCAGTGCCGGCGTCTTAACGCAACCTACACCCACATCACCCCTCGCGTCGCCTGCCCGCGCGGACCTTGCATTGGGTGTAGGATGCGGTGAGTGCGGTGGTTCCGAGCTTGCCGGCCAGTGCACGCACTCCCCGCGCGGGTAGTGGTTAATATCTAAGTTAGAACATGACCAACGGCACTGGCCACTATGCCCCCTCTCCCGCCGGGAGAGGGGATCAAAAGGATGAATCGCTCTACTTTTTCACTTATAAATTTACCACTACCATACATTGATTTTCAGCTGGCTCCCCACGCTCCAGCGTGGGAGCAGATCCCGACGCTCCAGCGTCGATTAAGCGCCTCGGTAGGCTAACAGCCAACGCCTATCAGCACAGAGGAGCTGCGTCCGCTGGAGCGGACAAGCCGGCGTTCCCACGCTGGAGCGTGGGAACGAGCGCGGTGGGCTTTGCTCAACCTACCTGACTGCGCTCGGGGCAGGCTCTCTTCCGCCGGGAGGGGGGCTTTGAGGCTTGACTTAATGGCATTGGGTAATGATTCGCCTGATCAAGAAGCTCGACCGACCGGTCCGGACCGACTTCAGTGTTACCTTGACCCTGGAGCAACGGGTCAGGAGTCGATTGCGGGTAAGGCTGGACGACGGGCGTGAGGCGGGGATCTTCCTCGCCCGCGGTGATCGCCTGCGGGATGGTGACTGTCTGATCTCCGAAGAACGGCTGATCGTGCGGGTCAAAGCGGCCCGGGAGCCCGTCTCCACCGTCCTCGGCCGAGACCCCTGGCTATTCGCCCGCGCTTGCTACCACCTGGGAAACCGCCATGTGGCCCTGCAAATCGAGCCCGGACGCCTGCGCTATCCCCACGATCATGTGTTGGACGCGCTGGTGCGCGGCCTGGGCCTGGAGGTAATCCTGGAAGAGGCCCCTATCGAACCCGAGCGCGGCGCCTACGGTGGCCCCGGGCATACCCATGGCGCAGGACACCGGGAGCACTGACGACCCCTTGCCGCTGCTGCGGCTGCTGCAGCTGGTGAGCCCGTCGCTGCCGATCGGGGGCTTTGCCTATTCTCAAGGCATCGAGTGGGCGGTGGAGGCGGGCTGGATCCGTAGCGCGGAGCAGTTGCAGGCCTGGCTCCTGGATCAGCTCGGCAACTCCCTGGTCAATCTGGACCTGCCCTTGCTGGCACGCATGTATGACGCCGCTCGGGTTCGGGACCTGGCGGCCATGATCCACTGGATCGATTGGTTGCTCGCCGCCCGCGAGACCTCCGAGCTGCGGGCGGAGGAGGCCAATCGCGGACGCGCCCTGGCGGATCTGCTGATCGCCTGGGAGCTGACCGGGGCCCGGGATTGGAAGACGACCCTGGCGCGCAGTCAGGCCGCGGGGTTCGCCTTCGCCGCCGCGGCCTGGGCTATCCCGGTGCGCAACACCGCCCTGGGATATGCCTGGGGCTGGTTGGAGAATCTGGTCCTGGCCGGGATTAAAATCATCCCCCTCGGTCGCGCCCAGGGCCAGCGGATACTCCAGCGGTTGGCGGCGGAGGTTCCCGCGGCCGTCGCCAGGGCACTGGCCCTCGCCGACCACGAGATCGGGGCCTCGACCCCGGCCCTGGCTATCGCCAGCAGCGCCCACGAGACCCAGTACACCCGTCTGTTTCGCTCTTGAGGCACCGAACATGAACAACTCGGCCCTACGCATCGGTGTCGGCGGTCCCGTCGGCTCCGGCAAAACGGCGCTGCTGGACGCCTTGTGCAAACGCCTGCGCGGGGATTTCCAGCTGGCCGTGGTCACCAACGACATCTACACCAAAGAGGACGCCGAGTTCCTGATCCGCAGCCAGGCCCTGGACGCGGCGCGCATCGTGGGGGTGGAAACCGGCGGTTGCCCTCATACCGCCATCCGTGAAGACGCCTCCATGAACCTGGCGGCGGTGGAGGATCTCCAGGCGCGCTTCCCGGATCTGGATGTGATCTTCATCGAGAGCGGCGGCGACAACCTCTCGGCCACCTTCAGCCCGGAGCTGGCGGATCTGGCCCTCTATGTCATCGATGTGGCCGAGGGCGAGAAGATCCCGCGCAAGGGCGGACCCGGCATCACCCGTTCGGACCTGCTGGTGATCAACAAGATCGACTTGGCGCCCTATGTGGGGGCGTCGCTGGAGGTCATGGCGCGGGACACCAAGCGCATGCGGGGCGAGCGGCCCTTCGTGTTTACCGACCTGCGGGAAGGTCAAGGGCTGGACCAGGTCGTGGATTTCATCCTGCGCGAAGGGATGCTCACCCGAGCGCCGGGGTCGTCCCTCCCCCAGGGCAAAGGCGTCTGAATTTCGGTAGTGCTTAGAGGCTATCTGAAAACTAACCAAACCGCGCCAAATCATTCAGGATTGCTTTTAACCAGACAGCTTCTAAGAGGCATGGGGTCCGCGTCTGCCCCCCCAGGCGCCAGCGCGTAGATTGGGCATAAAAAGGTAGGTCGGGGCCAAGACGGAACCCCGAGGAGATGGTTTGGTGGACGATCGGGCTCAGGCTAACTGGTGGCGCTGTTTCATGTCCAGGTAAACGAGGTCGGAGACGGCGCGAATGGCGTCGCTGCGCTGAGTGATCCAATGCTCGTAATGCTGGGCGCGGGAGGGGCGCTCGATGATACCGATAAAGATATAGGGGTAATATCTTCCCCCGCGCCCCGGTGCCTCGATGATGCCCATGTTCCCGCACAGCCGGGCCGTGGAGCCGGTCTTGTCGTAGATCTTCACGTCGTCTGGAATGGATCTGACGCCGTGACAGATGCGGTCCTGATTGGGCAGAGACATGATTTCGCGCAACTCGTCCGTGCCGGGCATGCGGTCGTGCCACAGGGCATATAAGAAGCGGCTGTAATCATGGGCCGACGCCAGGTTGCGGTAGGTACGGCCATCGGGGGGAATCGATTCCACGATCCGGGTCTCGCGGAAAACGCCGGGTGCGTTCTTCTTCAATACCCGTTCTACATCCTTCGGCCCGCGGTTCCGCTCGTGCCGGCTGACGATGGCCATGATGCGGTTGGTCGCCCGGTTGTCGCTGTCACGGATCATAGCTTCCATGGTCTTGCGCACCGCTCCAGTGTAGCGCAGCTTACCGCGGGCATCCTGGAGCTTGTAGAAGTAGGCCTGGGCGACAAAGGGCTTGATCATGCTGGCCGCCTGGCGCGGGATATCCTCGTTGATGGCGACCAGCTTTTTGCGGGAGGTCAAGTCGTAGACGGACCAGGAGGTCTTTTCTTCCGGGCGTATCAGGCCCCGGGAGCGCATGCCTTTGACCAGATCCGAGACCTGTCGTTGCAAGGCTGGCCGCCGGCCGCCGGCCCGGACCAGGGATGGCAATCCCAGCGCCAGGGCACCGGAGCAAGATACCACGGCGGCGAGGAATTCCCGCCGCGTAGGGAAGGACAGGGTATTTTCCGAGCGCCCAGGGTCCGGAAAGTCGTTATGCGTGCTCATGGTCGATGCTCACTCCTGATCTGAATTCTCCGGAGTCGTGATGACCAAGTAATGAGGTACGGCCGACACCCGACGCACCTCCGCGCGCCGAACCTGATATCGACTATCTGTCCAGCATAGACGCTCGCAATCGAAAGGACAACCGGCGAATGCAAAGAATTGTGATATTTGTCAGATAGATCAGAGCGGTTTTTAATATGTGGGAATAGTGATTGAGGCACAAGATAGCGTGCGCCCTTGACCTGCGAAGCACGCCATCTTGGGTCTCCCGTCGGTGAGATCTGAGTGTGGGTTATGCCGTCAGCGTCCGCTGGAATCCCCTTTCCGCACGCTGTCGGCGGCGTACTCGAAGGCGTCGGAGAACATCTGGTCCATCGCCAGCCCGCGTGCCCCGAAGGCCGCTCGGCCCGCATCCACCATCATCGGTGGTCCGCTCATGTAGACATCGAAGCCACTCAGGTCCGGATGGTCGGCGACGACCGCCTCGTGAACGAAGCCGGTGCGCCCCGTCCAACCCGTGTCCGGCTCGGACAGGACCGGCGCATAGGTCAGGTTGGAGTGCTCCCGCGCCCATTGCTCGGGTAGGTCCGGCAGGTAGAGGTCGCGCCGTGCGCGTACCCCCCAGTAAAGGTGCATGGGACGCTCGATGCCGATATGGAAGGCATGCTCGATGATGCCCTTGATGGGTGCGAAGCCGGTTCCCCCGCCCATGAAGATCAACGGGCGCTGCGAGTCCTCCCGCAGGGTAAAGGTCCCCAGCGGTGCCTGGATACGCAGGATGGTCTTCTCCTGCATGCTGTCGAAGACATAATCGGTGAACTCGCCGCCGGTTACGTGGCGTATATGGAGCTCGATGAGCGCGTCGTCATGGGGCGCATTGGCGATGGAGAAGGCGCGCTTGCGTCCGTCGCGCAATATGAAGTCCAGGTACTGTCCGGCAAAGAACTGGAGGCGCTGATTGTCCGGCAGCTTGAGGTAGAGCCGGATCACATCATGGTTCAGTTGTTGCTTGGCGACGACCCGGCACGGGAGGGTGCGCACTTCCACCCCGGCCGCGGTCGTGACCTCCTGGACCCGGATGATCAGATCACTCCGGGGGACGGCCTGACAGGTTATGCAGGTGTCTTGGCTCCGGCCTTGGAGTGCCTCCGGCGCGCCCTCGGGATAAGCGACCTCACCCTGCAGTAGCTGGGCGGCGCAGGAGCCGCATTGACCGTTGCGACAGCCATACGGCAGGCCGATTCCCTGGTGCAGCGCGGCTGCGAGCAGGCCCTCGCCGGTCGCGACCTCGAAGGTATGACCGCCGGGCTCGGTACGGACCTTGAAACTCATGATACTCTCTACAATCTACAACAGATAAGGTGGTTGGGATGGCGGCTTGAATGTCGATAACCTCCTTCAATATGGTGCCGTCGGCCGTTTCGACAACCCGTCAGTAACCGAACAACGGGTGCATCCGTGTGGTTTGAGACCTTTATCGACCAGCTGTGGCAGGTCATGCTCGACCTGTCGCCCTCACTGTTGCTCGGGCTGTTGATCGCCGGACTGGTGCACCTGTATCTACCCGAGGGATTGGTGCACCGAGGACTCAACCGTCCTAACCTGCGCAGTGCCGCCAGGGCCGCGTTGATCGGCGTGCCGCTGCCCCTCTGCTCATGCGGAGTCATCCCCACCGCGCTGGGCCTGCGTAACCAAGGCGCCTCCAAGGGTGCGACCACTGCCTTCATGATCAGTACGCCCCTGACCGGCGTGGACTCTCTCTTGGTCAGCGCCTCCTTTCTCGGTTGGCCCTTCGCGTTGTTCAAGCTGGCGGCGGCCTTTGTGACGGGCCTGATCGGCGGCACTCTGGTCAACCGTTTTACCACGCCTGGTGATCAGTCTCGGCATGAGTCCGTGGTGACCGCCGCCGAGCCGAGCGCAGGGGGTCTGAAGGGTGCTTTGCGCTACGCTGTGTTCGACCTGTTGGCGGCGATCGATTTGTGGGTCTTGACGGGGGTCTTGGCAGCGGCGTTGATCGCCACCTTTATCCCCACCGATTATCTGGCCGGCCTGACCTGGACCCAGGGCATCGGCGGCATGTTGCTCGTGTTGGCTATTTCGATCCCCCTCTATGTCTGCACTACCGGCTCAGTGCCGATAGCCGCTTCCCTCATCGCAGCGGGCATGCCGACGGGTACGGCCCTCGTCTTCCTGATGGCCGGACCGGCCACCAACGTCGCGACGCTCGGTGCCGTCTATCGCGTGCTGGGGACTCGCGTCCTGGCAATCTACCTCGGGACCGTGATCCTGATGAGCGTCCTGCTCGGACTCGGCTTCGATGCCTTGCTGTCGGGTGTGTATAGCGTGGGGTGGGCTGTGCCCACCGGCGGTCACAGTGAGCATGGAGGGCACAGCCCACCCTACCTTGCGATCGGCTCCGCCCTGTTGCTGAGCGGACTGCTCGCCTATCTGCTGGGGCTCCGTCTCAAGGCGATGCTCCGGACGTGGCGCGACCCGGAACCGGGAACAGATCTTATGCTCAAAGTGGAGGGTATGTCCTGCGGGCACTGTGTGGGCAGCGTGAAAAAATCCCTGGAAGGCGTCGCGGCCGTCAGCGAAGCGACACCGGACCTGGCTTCCGGGCTGGTACGGGTACGTGGTGACCATTTGGATGTCACTGCTTTGATCCGGGCCGTGGAAGCGGCCGGGTTCCGGGCCTCGGGGCCCTGAAGGGCCTCCGATGCGGTTCGCTGCGGGCGTCCATTGATGCGGTTCGCGCCTCTTGGTGGTGCTATCCTATAAGATCTGTCGCGTTCACCGCACCATTGATGCGGTTCGCGCCGCTTCGTGATGCCGTCCTGTAAGATCTACCGCGCTCACCGCATCCTACATCCAACGTGAGGCCCGCGCGAGCTGGCAGCACGGGGGTAAGATAGGTGTAGGTTGCGTTAAGACGCCGGCACCGGTGCTCCAGGAAATCAACGAGCCTTGGGGCGTCGAACGCAACACGTCCGGTCCCCCAAACAGTGCCGAATCATTCAGGATTGCTTTTAACCGGACAGCTTCTAAATGTTGGGCACGGCGCGCTAGCGGCCGTCGGCTCGGTTGCCGGCTCGGCAGTGCGCGCCTTTGCCCAACCTACGTGCTCTTTGCAACCTTTGCGCCTTTGTGGTTCGGCGGAAATCCGGTTGACCGGGAGGCCCAGATAAACTAGGGTGGCGCCAGGTTCCAGTGCATAGGGTATTCTAAGGTTCCGAATCACTCACGGAGAGAAGCAACCGCCATTCCGCTCCGGCCGAGTCCGGGGTTTGCCTGCGGGACCTGTTCGCTCAGTCTGTCCGCGCTTGTCCGATACTCATCGACGGCACTCCCCCTGATCTGAAACCGGTTGATCCGAAAACCGGTGTCCGCGTCCGGCGGCTGGACCTTGCGGTAGGAGTGCTCTTTCGGGTTGTATTCAGGACCTGGGATACGAGAGGCTGGGAGACCGCTGAAGTCGCAGGCGGTCGGCAGAATACGGCGGCACACAGCCGTTCACTATTGTCTGACTTGTGCATTGGTCGGGCGACAGTGCCAGATCGATCAATGCACAATTGCACGAGAGAGAGCGATGCGGATCTACGCAGGAAACCTGAGCTACGAGGTCACCGATGATGAGCTTAGAGAAATCTTCGCCGAATTCGGTGAGGTGGCAAGCGCGGATGTGATCAAGGACAAATTCTCCGGCCAGTCCAAGGGATTTGGTTTTGTGGACATGCCCGATAACGACCAGGCTCAAGAGGCCATCAAAGCGCTGAACGGCAAGCTTGTGAGGAGTCGGAATCTGACGGTCAACGAGGCCCGGCCCAAGGTTCCGAGGTCCGGCGGCTTCCGCTGAGCGGAGGCGTCGACGTGCGGTCCTTGTTCTGCAGGGACCGCACGTCCTTGCCCGGCAAGGTCCGGGAAGAGGATTCGGACCTAAGCGGTCTCTGTCGGCGAGGGTTCGGAGTCGGGATCAGTCGATCCCGAGATGGCTCCAGCGCTCGTCCACGCGGCGCTTGATTTGCTCATCCATCCGGATGGGCCGACCCCATTCCCGTTGGGTCTCCCCGCGCCACTTGTTAGTGGCGTCGAAGCCGATCTTGGAGCCTAGTCCCGACACCGGAGAGGCGAAGTCCAAGTAGTCGATCGGCGTACGCTCCACGATCACCGTGTCCCGCTCCGGGTCCATGCGCGTCGTCATGGCCCAGATAACGTCCTTCCAGTCCCTGGGGTCCACGTCCTCGTCCACCACGATCACGAACTTGGTGTACATAAACTGGCGCAGGAATGACCAGACGCCTAGCATCACGCGCTTGGCGTGCCCCGGGTATTGTTTCCTCATGCTGACCACCGCCAGGCGGTAAGAGCAGCCTTCCGGCGGTAGGTAGAAGTCGAGGATCTCCGGAAACTGCTTCTGCAGGATGGGGACGAAGACCTCGTTGAGCGCCACGCCCAGGATGGCCGGTTCGTCCGGCGGCCGACCCGTGTAGGTGCTGTGGTAGATGGGGTCGCGGCGCTGACTGATGCGGTCGATGGTGAAGACGGGGAAGCTTTCGACCTCGTTGTAATAGCCGGTGTGATCGCCGAAGGGACCCTCGGCAGCTGTGTCCCCGGGGTGGATGTGGCCTTCGAGCACCAGCTCGGCGCTGGCCGGTACCTGCAGCTCGTTGCCGATACAGTCGGTAACCTCCGTTCGGCTGCCCCGCAGCAGACCGGCGAAGGCGTACTCGGACAAGCCATCGGGTACCGGGGTGACGGCGGCGAGCATGGTTGCCGGGTCCGCCCCTAAGGCGACGGATACGGGAAAGGGTTCGTCCGGGTGCTCCAGACGCCACCCCCGAAAATCCAGGGCGCCGCCGCGATGGGCCAGCCAACGCATGATGACCCGATTAGCGCCCAATACCTGCATGCGGTAGATGCCTAGGTTCTGGCGCGGCTTGTCCGGTCCCCGGGTCACGACCAGCCCCCAGGTGATGAGGGGACCCGCGTCTCCCGGCCAACAGGTCTGGATGGGTAACCGGCCCAGGTCCACCTCCGCTCCTTCGCGTACCATCTCCCGGCAGGGTGGATCACCGAGCCGTCTGGGCGCCATGTCGAGCACCTTCTTGAATATGGGCAGCTTCTGCCAGGCGTCCTTCATACCCTGAGGCGGGTCCGGCTCCTTTAGGAAGGCCAGCGTTTTTCCGACCTCCCGCAGGGCAGCGACGGACTCCTCCCCCATCCCCAGCGCCACCCGCTTGGCAGTACCGAAGAGATTGCCCAGGAGCGGGATCTGGGATCCCTTCGGCTTTTCGAACAGCAGGGCGGGTCCTCCCGCACGCAAGGTGCGGTCACAGATCTCGGTGATCTCGAGGTAAGGATCGACCTCGCTGGACACCCGCTTGAGCTCGCCCCGTTGCTCAAGCTGGACGATGAAATCTCTCAGGTCCTTGTATTGCATTGGAATTGTGGGAACCGCAGCCTTTTTAATCCGCAGATTACGCAGATTTCCACAGATTCAAACAAAATAATCTGTGGAAATCTGCGTAATCTGTGGATAAGGAATGTGGTTCGCTGTACTCGCTGCCCATTTACCCCTTGTGCATTTGCGGCCCTATTTCCTAAGCCGCGATACCCGAATGCCGCAGCAGGGCATCGATGGTTGGCTCACGGCCCCGGAAGTCCAGGTAGAGATCCATGGCGTCGCAGGACCCGCCTTGCTCCAGAATGGTCTTGCGGAAGGCGAGCCCCGTCTCCTGGTCGAACAGGCCGCGTTCCTCGAACAGGGAGAAGGCGTCCGCGGACAAGACCTCCGCCCACTTATAGCTGTAGTACCCCGCCCCATAGCCCCCGGAGAAGATATGGGAGAAGCCGTGGGCAAAGCGGTTGAATGCCGGTGGCTTCATCACGGCGACCTGATCGCGCACCTGATCGAGGAGTTCATAGATACGCCCGCCCCGCCGCGGGTCGTACTCCAGGTGCAATCGGAAGTCGAAGATGGCGAATTCGAGCTGGCGCACCAGCTGCATGGCGGACTGGAAGTTTTTTGCCGCCCGCAGGCGCCGATACAGGGCCTCGGGGATGGGTTCTCCCGTGTCCACGTGACCCGATATCAGGGCCAGGGACTCGGGTTCCCAGCACCAGTTTTCCAGCAGCTGACTGGGCAGCTCCACCGCATCCCAGGGCACGCCATTGATGCCTGCCACTGCCGGATAGTCGACCTGTGTCAATAGATGGTGCAGGCCGTGGCCGAACTCGTGAAACAGGGTCTCGACCTCCTCATGGGTAAGCAGGGATGGCCGATCTCCCACCGGAGGCGTGAAGTTGCATACCAGGTAGGCAATGGGAGTCTGGTCGCGGCAGCTGGTGTGGAAGCGGTTTACACACACGTCCATCCAGGCGCCCCCGCGCTTCTTGCTGCGGGCGAAGGGGTCGAGATAGAACTGCCCCCGCAGCTCGCCGCCGCCGTCCCGGATCTCGAAGAATCGCACGTCCGGATGCCAGGTCTCGACGTCTTCCACCTCCCGCACGCGGATGTCGAACAGCCGCTCCACCACCGCGAACATGCCTGCGAGCACGCGCGGGAGGGGAAAATAAGGGCGCAGCTCCTCCGCGGTGATCCGGTGCCGGTGCTGACGCAGCTTTTCCGAATAATAGGCGAGGTCCCAGGGTTCGAGCCCCTCGCATCCATACCCTGCTTCCGCGAACTGCGCCAATGCTTCCAACTCGTGGCGGGCCTGGGCCACGGACCGTTCTGCCAGGTCGTTCAGGAATCCCATGACCGCTTCGGTGGAGCGCGCCATCTTGGTAGCCAGTGAGCGCTGGGCGTAGCTTCCAAAATCCAAGAGTACCGCCGACTCATGACGCAGCGCGAGGATGCGCTCCATGATCCGGGTGTTGTCCCACTTGCCGGCGTGCGGTCCCCGGTCCGAGGCCCGGGTGCAGTAGGCCTCATAGACTTCGCGGCGGAGCCCGCGATCGTCCGCATAGGTCATGACCGGGAGGTAAGAGGGTAGATCCAGGGTCAAGACCCAACCCTCCTCGCCCCGGTCAGCGGCCGTCTGCTGAGCCAGGGCCAGGGCCGACTCGGGCAAGCCGGCAAGGGCGGACGGATCTGTGATCCGCTTGCTCCAGGCGTTGGTGGCGTCGAGCAGGTTCTCTTCGTACCTGCTGGTGAGTTCGGCGAGCTCCCGGCTGATCGTCTTGTAGCGTGCCTGCTTGTCCGGCGCCAGATCGACACCGGAGAGACGGAAGTCGCGCAGGGCGTTCTCCAGCAGCTTGCGCTGGGAGGCGTCCGGATGTCCCTGGTCGGCGACGACCCGGAAGCCCTCGAACAGGGCTCGGTTCTGGCCGACCTCGGTGCCGTACTCACTAAGCTTGGGCAGACAGGCGTTATAGGCGGACCGTAGCGCCTCGCTGTTCATGACCGCGTTGAGGTGACTGACCGGCGACCAGGCCCGGTCGAGCCTGTCGTTGGCTTCTTCCAGGGGCTCGACGAAGTTCTCCCAGGTGGGCGGGTCCGTGCGGTGCGCCAACTCCTCGACCCGCGCCCGGCATGCGGCGAGCAAATCATCGACGGCCGGCTCGACCTGCGCGGGACGGATGTGAGAGAAGGGCGGGAGCCCTTTCAATGTCAGTAATGGGTTATCCATGACAGGGATCTTCGATTTAAAAGCAATCCTGAATGATTCGGCGCGGTTTGGGGGACCGGACGTGTTGCGTTCGATGCCCAAAGGCTCGCTGATCTCCTGTAGCGCCGGTGCCAGCGTCTTAACGCAACCTACACCTACCTTATCTCCCGTGCTGCCGGCCCACGCGGGCCTCACGTTGGGTGTAGGATGCGGTGAGCGCGGTAGGTCTTCCAGGATAGCACCACCAGGGGGCGCGAACCGCATCAATGGACTTAAGACGCAGGGAGCACCGGGGGGAGTCAACGCGGCCCTGGTCGGATCCTGGGGAGTCAAGGATTGCTCGCTGCGCCCTAATCGGGCAGGAAACCGGTGCTTGCTTTATCCGGGACGCGGGCCCGCATGGTGTGAATCATGTCCCGCTTGGAGCGCGGCTCGAATCCCCGCGGGATGCAGAGGATATGTTGGTGCAGATCTCGGTGGAGCTTGTCGTGGTGGCGTCCCTGGATGGGGATCCAATCGCCGTCGATCGCCTCGAAACGACCGTTGTTGCCGTATGCATAGAGTTTGAAAACGCCGCCCGGCGTACAGCGCAGGCCCTCGAAGGACAGGTTGCGAACGCCACTTTGGGACTCCACGACCAGGGTGTAGCGTACCGCCCCGTCGGCGCCTATCGAGAGGTGCTTGCCGTCGATGTAGTAACGAAACCGCGACCCGGGATCATCCACGCTGAACTCGACCAGATCCCTGTCGTCCGGCCACGGCGGCAGACTCATGGCTCCTTCCTTCCAGCTTCTGTCCTTCTCCTCGACGCTACTGGGCGTCGGCGATCCCGCCTCGTCGATGAAGGGCCGATCCCACTTGGCTGCAAGCATGGGGGCATAAATGAGCAGAAAGCATAAGGTGGGGACAAGAACTCGCATGGAAGGTCGTACCTTAAGAGACTGTCTAAAAAGAGACCGTAGGCCGTAGGCTGGGTTGCGGCCAGGGATGGCCAAAACCCAGCAATAACCAAAGCTGGGGGTCGTTCCTCACCCCGGCCTACCGATTTAAAATCAATAGGTTAGTTTTTAGACAGCCTCTAAGGGTTGAGGATTCACTCTGTTTGCGAAACGCCAACTATAAGGCCGGAAGCGCGACCGGACCAGTGTCGGGAAGCGGCTTGTGAGCTACCAGTCGCCGGCTGCCCGCCGGTGGAAGCCGGTGACCGGCAGCAACCTATTGATCGGGAAGAAGATTATACACACTCATCCCGATTGTCCAGCTCCCGAGCCTGCACTCCCGGCCGGGTCAGTTATAATAGCTCGTTATCCGCGGAGGAGCGTCATGGCCGATTTTCATCAGGAACCCCTGATCACTACGCTGCATGGTCTCTACGAGGCCTTCGACAAGGCCTCCTATCTGGACGAGCTCGAACGCCGATTGGAGCAGCACGCCCGGCACCAGAACATCAGCCTGCTGCTGCCCTCGCTCTACAGTGAGATAGGGAACGTGGGGGTGCTCGACCACATCCTGGAGCAGATCAAGGGGGTGCGTTATCTGAGTAACATCGTGGTCGCCCTCGGCGGCGCCTCGGAGGAGCGCCAGTTCCGCCAGGCACAGGAGTACTTCGGGCGCCTCGAGACCGAGCACCGGGATGTGCAAGTCGTCTGGGTCGAGGGTCCGCGCCTCCAGAAGCTGCTGGGCGAGTTGGCAGAGCGGGGGGGGACCGCCTTTGGGGTGCAGGGCAAGGGACAGTCGGTTTGGGTGGCCTTGGGGTATCTGTTCGCCCGTGATGACGGCGGTGTCATTGCGCTCCATGACTGCGATATCGTCACCTATGACCGCACCCTCTTAGGAAGGCTCATCGAGCCGGTGGTCAATCCGAATAATCACTTCCAGTTCTGCAAGGGTTACTATGCCCGTATCTCGCCCACCGAACGTGCGCTGAAGGGGCGTGTGACACGGCTTTTCGTCGTCCCATTCGTCGAGACCCTGTCCAAGATCATGCGTCAGCTCGGACACGGCGGGCTCGAGCGCTTCTTCCAGTACCACAGTGCCTTCAAATATGCCTTGGCCGGGGAGTTCTGCTTTACTGCGGACTTGGCGCGGAGGTTGAATGTGGCCTACGACTGGGGGCTGGAGGTGGCGACCCTGTCCCAGGTCTATGATCAGTTGACCACGCGCCAGATCGCCCAGATCGACCTGGCGCCCAACTATGAGCACAAGCACCAGGAGCTATCCCCCGAGGATACCGAGCGCGGTCTGCATCGCATGGTGGTGGACATCGCCAAGTTCTATCTCACCTATATGCGTTCCCACGGTGTGCCGCTGGACGATGCCTTCGTGGATATGATTCTGCACAGCTACTACCAGACCGCGCTCAAGTACGTCCGCAAGTACAGCTACGACGCGGACGTCAATACCCTGGCCTTCGATTTGTATGGGGAAGAATTCGCCGTCAGCCATTTCCGCGGCTTTCTCTGGGATGCCTGGGAGCAGAGCAGGGGACCTCAGGAAGCCAAGTTGATTCCCTCCTGGAACCGGGTCGCCTATTCCTTTCCTGAGATCTACGATCGCCTGCTGCATGCCGTGGAGCGGGACAACGGGCGGGCCTAGGACGTAAGTTGCTGTCGGTCGCCGGCGGTGTAGGCTCAGGGCCTCTGGTTGGGATGGCTCCCAGGTACGCTCCACCAAACCCCTTCCAGTGACAGATCCGATATGATCCGCCTCCTTATGCTCCTGGCGGCATTCGCCGTTTCCCCTCGGATCCTCGGTGTCGAGCCTGAGCCCCCTATCCCGGATGCCCTCAAGCCTTGGATACCCTGGGTGTTGGCGGAGGACGATCGGCGCGACTGTCCTTTGATTATCGGCATCGGGGGGGAACGTCCGTGCGCCTGGCCGGGCCGCCTGGAGTTGGATCTGGACCTGACCGGCGGCCGGTTCGCGCAGCGCTGGCGCCTCCACGCCCGTAGCTGGGTCCCACTTCCAGGGGCGCCGGACCAGTGGCCGGAGCAGGTGCGGGTAGGCGATACCCCGCTTGCGGTGGTTGAACACGAGGGGGCACCGGCGGTCCGGCTCGCTGCAGGCGAGCATGCAATCAGCGGGCGTTTCCACTGGCGCCGAATGCCGGACGGGTTGGCAATCCCACCGGCTACCGGGCTCATCGATTTGCGTCTGAACGGCGAGCCGATCCGGTTTCCCCGCTTCGAGCGCACCGGCCGTTTGTGGCTGGGAGTCGGTGCCGGGACCGAGGTCGGCGCCGCGGCCGCTACGGAGCGCGATGCCCTCGGTCTCTTGGTCTACCGCCGGATCGAGGACGACAACCCCTTGCGGGTCATCACCCGGCTGGACTTGGACGTAGCGGGCCGTGCGCGAGAGATTATCTTGGATTCGGTCCTGCTCCAGGGGGGCATTCCCCTGGGTCTGAATAGCCCCCTGCCTGCCCGCCTGGAGGCCGACGGTCGGTTGCGCCTACAGATACGGCCCGGCCATTGGGAGCTGACGGTCACCGCCCATCACCCTGGCCCTGTCACCAAGCTTGATCTGAGCGCCGCAAGCCCACCCTGGCCGCGGTCGGAGGTCTGGGTCTTCGCCGCGTATCCACAGTTACGCCAGGTGGAGCCCACGGGGGCGGAGCCGGTCGACCCCCGTCAAACCCGACTGCCGGCCCCATGGGCGCGCTTGCCTGCCTATCTGATGCGTCCGGGCGGGAGCTTGCGGCTGGTCCAGGTCCGACGCGGGGATGCGGACCCCGCCCCCGATCGGCTGTCCCTGGAACGGGACCTCTGGCTCGACTTCGGGGGCGGGGGCTATACCCTGCGGGACCATATCCGGGGGGAGCTGACCCGGAGCTGGCGCCTGCAGGTGGGCGATGCGCTGGCGCTGGGGCAGGTGTTGGTGGCCGGTGAGCCGCGCTTCATCACCCGCCTGCCCGGCTCGCCCCAAGCCGGTGTGGAGGTCCGGCAGGGCCGGATCGACCTGGTGGCGGACAGCCGCATCGAGGAGGGGACGAGCAGCCTGCCGGCCACCGGGTGGCGGCTGGATTTCCAATCACTCCGAACCCGCCTGCACTTGCCCCCCGGCTGGGATCTGTTGGCGGTGGCCGGTATCGATAACCTCCCGGACAGCTGGCTCAATCGCTGGACGCTGCTGGATCTGTTTCTGGTACTCATCATCGCCTTGGCCGTAGCGCGGCTCTGGAGTTGGCCTTGGGGTGTCCTAGCCCTGGCCGCCATGGTACTGATCTGGCAGGAGCCGGATGCGCCGCGGATGATCTGGCTCAATCTGCTCGCCGTCGCCGCCCTCCTGCGTCTGTTGCCCGCGGAGCCGGGCCGGGCTGCCATGGCCCACTTACGGCGCTTTCTGCTGTTCTACCAACGCGGGAGCCTGGTCCTGCTGGCGGTGATCGCGGTGCCTTTCCTGGTGGAGGAGATGCGTACCGGCATCTATCCCCAACTTGAGCGTCCCTGGACCCCACCCGCGCAAATGTCCACGGCAATGGCGCCAACGCTAATGGAGGAATCCGCCGGGAGCATGAGGGCGGACTCGGAGATGGTTCTGGACCAGACAATAGCTGGCGAGAAGCAAGAGAGCCGTATGCTAGCCAAGGCGTTACCCAAAAGAAAGGTAGCTACGCCAGTACCCAAACCGCTGTCCCAATCCCTTCCGAGCATCGATCCGGACACCAGGGTCCAGACCGGCCCCGGCGTCCCGACCTGGCGCTGGAAGACCTTGGAACTGACCTGGAACGGCCCCGTCCCCCAAGATCACCGGATCCATCTATGGCTGCTGACGCCCGGCTCCAACCTGGCGCTGGCCTTGGCGCGCTTGGCGCTCGTCCTGGTGCTGGGCCTGAAGATCGCCGGACTGTGGGGAGTGGCCTTGCGGCGTGCCCCGGCCGCGGCCGCCGTGCTCTTGGTCGCCGGCCTATCCGGCATGCCGACACTCGCGTCCGCCCAGCAGTTTCCGTCACCCGAACTACTGGAGGCGCTGAAGACGCGGCTGCTGGAGCCCCCCGACTGTCATCCCGCCTGTGCCGATATCCCGCACCTGCGGCTCCAGGCCACCGGCGATACCCTGGAGCTGGTCATGACGGTGGACGCCGACGCGGCGGTGGCACTGCCCATCCCCGGCGGCACCGGTGTCTGGACCCCAACCGCGGTCACCCTGGACGGCAAGCCCTACGACGGATTGCGCAGGGGGAAAGCGGGTCCCCTCTTGGTAGCGGTGCAACCTGGCCGCTGGTCGCTCGGGCTTACGGGACCCCTGCCTCCCCGCGCCCAGATCGAGCTCCCACTGCCCCTGCATCCCCGGCGAGTGGAAGTGATGGCCGATGGTTGGCGGGTGGAGGGGATCGACGACGAGGGCCGTCCGGGTGCTCAGATCCGACTCGTGCGATTGCGCCGGGAAGGCCAAGCAAGCGTGTTGCAACCCACCGAGCTGCCGCCCCTAGTGCTGGTTAGACGCACCCTCCGGCTGGGGGTCGATTGGCGGGTCCAGACCCGGGTCGAACGCCGGTCCGTGCCAGAGGCACCGATCGTCCTGGAGGTCCCCCTGATTCCGGGCGAGCAGGTCCTCCGGGAGGAGGCCCAGGTCCACGCCGGCCGTTTGCTGGTGAGCCTGGCGCCGGGACAGCGCGAGAGCGCTTGGTCCTCCAGCCTGGAGCCGGTGGACAAGATCCGGCTGCGCGCATCCGAGGACCCGCGTCTCAGCGAGGAGTGGCGGGTGGATCTGAGCCCCCTGTGGCACCTGACGGCGGAAGGCATCCCCATGATCCATCATCAGGGCCGCCTCGGGCGTTGGCTGCCTACCTGGCGGCCCTGGCCCGGAGAGACCCTGTCGCTCACCCTCTCCCGCCCGGAGGGGGTCCCTGGCCCGACCCTGACCCTGGATGAGAGCGACTACCAGGTACGGCCAGGGCAACGGGTGACCGAGGCGGCGCTGGCACTGACCCTACGCAGCAGCCGGGGCGGTCGGCACCGGATCCTGTTGCCCCCAGGCGCCGAGCTGCAACAGGTGGCGGTGGACGGCCTGGAACGGCCCCTGCGTCCGGAGGGACGAGGCTTGAGCCTGCCGCTGGTTCCGGGGACCCAGCGGATTCGCATCCAGTGGCGGCAGCCGGACGCCTTGGCGAGCTACTACTCTCCGCCGGTGCCGGACCTTAAGACCCACGGGGTCAACGCCTCCACCCGGATCCAGCTGGGGCAGGACCGCTGGGTCCTGCTCACCGGGGGTCCCGATCTGGGGCCGGCCGTGCTCTTCTGGGGCCTGGTGGTCGTGCTCGTCTTTCTGGCCGTCGGATTGGGGCGCAGTCGACTCACGCCGCTGAAGACCCGTGACTGGCTATTGTTGGGTCTGGGGCTGAGTCAGGCCGGGATCTGGGTCGGGCTGCTGGTGACCGGCTGGCTCTTTGCCCTCGGGTTGCGGGCGCGCTTGGACCGGGAGCTACCCCCGTGGCGGTTCAATCTCATGCAAACCGGCCTGTTCCTGTTCAGCTTGGCGGCGCTCTCAGCCCTGGTGGTCGCCCTCCAGCAAGGGCTGTTGGGACAGCCGGAGATGCAGATCGCCGGCAACGGCTCGACCAGTACCGACCTGAATTGGTACCAAGACCGTAGCGACCCCGAGCTGCCGCGGGTCTGGGTGATCTCGGTGCCCATCCTGGTCTACCGGGGCCTGATGCTGGCCTGGGCCCTGTGGCTCGCCCATCGCCTCCTGGGCTGGCTGCGCTGGGGCTGGCAGGGCCTGTCCAGTCCCATGTTATGGCGGGACGTCAAGCTGGTGCTCCCGCGTCGCAAGCGACCGTAGGATGTGGTGAGCGCGGGAAATCTTTCAGGATGGCACTGCCGGGTGGCGCGAACCGCATCAATGGATGGTCCGTGCCCAATAGCGATGTCCGCGGCATGCCGTAGGTGGGCTGTGCCCACCGACGGTGCGGCTCGTTTTCCTTACCACATCAAGGATGCGGTTCGCGCCTCCTCGTGATGCCATCCTGTAAGACCTGCTGTGCTCACCACATCCTACGATTCCTGCGTGATTGTGTGGTTCGTTAGGCTGGGTAAACGCAAAAGGCCGGGCTGGGCCCGGCCTTCGGTTCCGCCTTAGTTGCGGTGTTACGCCGCTGCCTTTTCGGCCTTGCCTTCGAGCAGGCTGCCGCTGCCGGTGCGGATCTCGACCTTGCGCGGCTTCATGGCCTCGGGGATCTCACGCACCAAGTCGATGTGCAGCAAACCGTCCTCGATGCGGGCATCCACCACCTTCACATAGTCGGCCAGATGGAACCGGCGCTCGAAGTTGCGGGTAGCAATGCCGCGGTACAGGAAACGGCGCTCCTTCTCCTTGGCGTCGTCCTTGTGCGCACCGGAAACCGTCAGGACACTTTCCTTGACCTGGACATCGAGCTCCTGCTCGGAGAAGCCGCCCACCGCCATGGAGATACGATAGGTGTCGTCGCCGGTGACCTCGATGTCATAGGGCGGATAACCGCCGGTTTCGGACCGATAGCTGGACTCCAGTGCGGAGACCAGACGGTCGAAGCCGATGGCGGAACGGAACAGGGGGGTGAAATCAAGCGCAGTCATGGACATATCCTCCATCTGAGCAATATGACGAAATGCGTTCTTACGAACCGCGTTGCCTGTAGACCTCATACGAGCGTCTACGTTAGCTTAGATAGGGACGGTCGCTGAAAGTTCAACCGTTCAGACCCAGAAAACGGGGAAAACGACGAATCACGTGAATCTGTGCGAATTGGATGGTTGCGCGCACGGGGACATTCGCGTCGATGCGTGTGATTCGTCGTTAAAACAAAACCTAGGTGTTGGGCACAGGTCAGGCTCCCGCCAGGTTCCCTCGGTGGTGTTCTAATTTTGTTGCTGCCGAGTATAGGGAACTTGAAAACTCCTTTTGTCATGGGGTTTTCAAGGCACCCATAAACCAGAAACAACAAGGTTAGAACAGTATCGTTCCCTCCTTCGTCGGGACAGGCCTCCGTCGGGACAGGCCTGGGCCTTTGTCCAACCTACACTGCCGGCGACTGGTAGCCGGCAGCTCAAGTCTATCCTTCCCGATAGCTATAGAGCATGTAGGTATTGATCAGATAGATGGCAAACAGAAAGATGCTCGCCCAACCCACGGTCTTGAAGATCCGAGTGCGTGGCCGATAGAGGAGCCCGACGACGGCCACCCCTGTCATCATGATGGCGGAAAAGGCGGATATGGCATGGGTCGTGGATACCGCATCGAACAAGGGCCCAGGCAGATAGAAGATGTCGTCGATGGCCAGGATGCCGATGTTGAAGAGGTTGCTGCCGAACAGGTTGCCGATTGCCATGTCCACGGCGCCCAACCGCAGGGCGGCAACGGTTACCACCATTTCCGGCAAGGAGGTCACGAAGGCGACGAACAGGGTGCCGACGAAGCCCTGGTGCCACCCCATCTCGACAGCGAGCGATTTGGCGACGAAGGGCAGCCAGACTCCCGCGACCAGG
The DNA here is from genome assembly GCF_004359955.1 of Candidatus Thiosymbion oneisti. Classification (NCBI taxonomy): domain Bacteria; kingdom Pseudomonadati; phylum Pseudomonadota; class Gammaproteobacteria; order Chromatiales; family Chromatiaceae; genus Candidatus Thiosymbion; species Candidatus Thiosymbion oneisti. Next base: position 7,584 of record NZ_SMSC01000017.1, on the reverse strand, counting down.
ACGACCGCGGCGGCCGCGATATATCTCACCACCGCGGTGCGCAGGCTGAGCCCCGGATAGGCGTCGGCCTCGGCCTCCGTAAAACCTTCGACCAGCTCGGATTCATACAGAAAGACCGAGCGCATCGCGACCACATACAGCATCATGATCGCCGGGCTGTAGAGACCCAGGTGCCACAGGGAAATCCCTGACCCCTGCGCCGCCAGCAGCAGGTTGAACCCGGCGAGCCCGATGAGCATGATCCCGAATCCGGCCGCGAGGATGTGCCCTTGACCGGCCCGACAATAGAGGGGTTCGTCGCGGCTCAGGAAATCGAGCACCACGATGATCACCAGATTGAAGACGCAGCTGCCCAGCACATCGCCCACGGCGATGTCCGGCGCCTCGGCTACCGTCACCGAGCTGATTCCGGTCACCAGCTCGGGCAGGGAGGTGACACTGGCGAGCATGATGACCCCAATCCAAGTGCCACCCAGCCCCGTCTTGTCGGCAATGGCATCACCGTAACGCGACAGTTTGACCCCGGCGAAGCCGATCGCTACCACACACACTAGGAATTGCACCCAGACCATCGGTCAAAACCCCAGATTGGAGGACGGCATGGAGCGATGGGCACCCACGCCAGGACACTGGAATCGTCAAAAATGCCGTTTTACATCCTGGCAGTCAATAAAAGGTCGCCGCCGCACGCCAAAAGGCGAGTACATCACTTCAAAGTATTCTGCATGTTCGTAGGGAACGCCCTCTGTGGCGTTCCGCAGGCCGCTCAGAACGCCGCTACGAACATGTAGAATACTGTGAAATGATGTACCAGATGGCCGCAACATCCCAGCGGTCCGCACAGCGGACCCTACACTAACCGTTTGATTGATTGTAGGGTCCGCTGTGCGGACCGCTTGCGCATTGTGGCTACCTGACAGATGAAAAACAAACGGTTAGGCTAAATGGCAACAGGACCTGGTACAGCAGTGCCGAAGTACCGATAACATCGGTTCGGTTCTTGCAAGGGGAATTTTTTTGCCGCAAATGAACGCAGATCGGTCGCGATCGGCTCGCTATCCTCGACGGTTCTTAAGCTCATTGCATTTATTTGCGTCCATTTGCGTTGATTTGCGGCTGATTTTTCCGTGAAGAGCTTGCCCGCTCAATGTTATCGATAGCTGAGAGCATCTGTACCAGGCGACCGGTGAGCGGCGTTTGACTGGCGATTGCCCGGTCCCTAGAATGATTTTCCGTTGTCGGGCGCATAGCTCAGTGGGAGAGCACTGTCTTCACACGGCAGGGGTCGCTGGTTCGAACCCAGCTGCGCCCACCACACCTCAGGCCGCATCCCATCAAGCTTGCCATCGGAAAGACGCGCCTAACCCGACCTACAAGACTTTACGTAAGCGGAATTTGAAGCGGAGGAATGTTGTAATCTTTGTCCGGCCTGACGGGACCAGCGGTATTGAAGGTCTTCATGAATTGTCGAGCCAATCCGGGTAAACTTTGGGAAAGGATTTTGCTATGGGAGACCAAGCTGTGCGGATACTTTTGGGAAGATTAATATAAAGCACAGCCACATCTGTTCAAAATACGGCCTAGAAATGAGGGGTGTCTTTGTTACGGGCACGGACACGGGCTGCGGGAAGACCGAAATCACGCTTGCGCTGATGGAGTCCCTGCGCCAGAGCGGTGCAGCAGTGCTCGGCATGAAGCCCGTAGCATCCGGAGGCGAATCTACCCCCGAGGGCTTGCGTAACGCGGATGCCCGGCGACTCCAAGCCCAGGGCAGTCACCAGATACCCTACGAGCAGGTGAACGCCTACGCCTTCGAGCCCCCGATCGCACCCCATATTGCGGCCGACCAGGCAGGGGTGCGGATCGAGCTGGAGGTCATCGCAGCGGCCGCGGGGCATTTGGCGGCCAGATCCGATTTCCTGGTCGTCGAGGGCGTCGGTGGTTGGCGTGTGCCCCTCGGACCCTCCCTGTTCACGAGTGACCTGCCGCTCGCCCTGGACCTGCCGGTGGTCTTGGTATCCGGGTTCAAGCTCGGCTGTGTCAATCACAGCCTGTTGACGGTAGAGAGTATCCGCATGTCCGGGACCCGGCTCGCCGGCTGGGTCGCAAACCAGATCGATCCGGATATGCCGGCTCGCGACGAGAACCTGGCCACCTTGGTGGCCCTGATCGAGGCACCTTGTCTGGGCCTGGTACCCTGGATGGCATCCCCCGAACCGCGCCGGGTTGCCGAGCACTTGGATCTTACGCCCTTGCTTACAGGTTAACCATTATGCAACCCGGAATATCCCCAGCCCTGTTTCTCGGTGCCTTGCTGACGCTCGGCCTAATCCTGACGGCAGGCTCCACCCCTGCCAGCGCCGGCTCGGGCGACGCCCTATCCCGCACCTTGAAGCTACCCAAGGCGAGTCTGTTGGTCACAGAGCACGGTCGCCCGGTCATCAGCCGCCACCCGGACCGGGCCATGGTTCCGGCGTCGACGCTGAAGATCCTGACCGCCTTCGCAGCCATCGAGCGCTGGGGATTGGATCACCGTTTTCACACGGATTTCTATCTTGGCAACGATGATCGGCTCTGGGTAAAAGGTTACGGCGATCCTTATCTGGTATCCGAGGAGCTGGACCTCATCGCCGATGCGCTGAAGGCGCGCGGGGTCCGGAAGGTCGCGGGGATTGGTACGGACGACAGCTATTTCGATCCGAACCTGGCGATCAGCGGACGCTCGTCGAGCGACAACCCCTATGATGCACCGGTGACCGGGCTGGCGGCCAACTTCAATACCGTCAATGTCATCAACAAAGGTGGAAAGGTCCGTAGCGCCGAGGCGCAAACGCCGCTGACCCCCATGGCGCGGCGGTTCGGACAAGGGTTGGGGGCCGGTACGCACCGGGTCAACCTCGAGCAACGGGAGAAGGCGGTCCGTTACTTCGGCGAACTCCTGAGCGCCAAGCTGGAGCAGGCGGGAGTCCGGGTGGGCAGCAATCTGCGCAATGGCCCGGTACCGACAAGAATAAAAAAAGTCTACCGCCACCAGAACAGCCATGATCTGCGGTCCGTAATCACCGCCATGCTCGAATACTCCAACAACTTCATCGCCAACGCCCTGTTCCTGAAGCTGGCGGACCCAGGTGATGGACGCGCGCTGAATATGTCCAAGGCACAGCGGGCCTTTGCGCGTTGGGTGGACCAGACCTTCGAGTGGCGAGATTACCGCATTGAAGACGGTGCCGGGCTGTCCCGCGGTAACCGCCTGAGCGCCCGACAATTGCTGGAGGTGGTGAACGCCTTTGCCCCTTACCGGACGCTCCTGCCGAAGCAGAATGCACAGGTGCGGGCAAAGACCGGCACCCTGCGGGGCGTGAGCTCTTATGCGGGATTCGTAAAGCGCAACGGGCGGTGGGAGCCCTTCAGTCTGCTGATCAATCAGCCCGTGCCCCATAATCTTCGCCGGCAGGTGGCGAACTCCCTGGCCAATACCCCGGACCTGACCCGGCTGTGCCCGGGCGGGAGTTGTTGATCCGCGAATCGGAGCGGTCCTGAATGATTTGTCGCGAAATCCTAATAGAGAGGATTAACAGGATTACCCCTGAAGTATCCCCACAAATCAGCCTCTGGCTCCCACGCTCCAGCGTGGGAGCAAGTCCGGACGCTCCAGCGTCATGAAACCTTGGCCGCTGGAGCGGCCACAACGGCATTCCCACGCTGGAGCGTGGGAACGAGCCATGAGGGCATCGTGGCCGCTCATTCGCTCCATAACTCGTTGTTTTAGATTGCAATAATGTGGGGATACCTCAGGGATTACCCAGGATTTACAGGATGCATATTAAAATGTAAGAATCCTGTAAATCCCGTGTAATCCTGTAAATCCTGTCCTATTGAGGGTTCGCGACGAAGCTCGAGTTGGGTACTCGTGGGCTTAAGGCAAAGCCTCGCTAGGGTTATAGTCAACCCTTGGTATCGGATTCGATGAACCTTTGCAGATCACGCAGCATGCCAGCGGGTTCTGCCACGGCCATTGCGGCGATCTCATCCGCCCGCGCCTGGGCGCGGGAATGGGCGTAAATGCGCAGCTGGGGTGCGTTGCCCGATGGACGGATGTGGGCAATATCTCCGTTGCGGAAGAAGCAGCGGATACCGTCCTGGACATTGATACGCGCCAGCTCGCCGAATCCCCTCGCAGGCGTGAAGATGCCCTCGAGGACCTGCCGTTTCCGATCGAAGGCCTGACCCTCCGGGTCGCTCAACGACCACTCACCGACGACCGCCTCGGTCAGATCACGCAGCAGGATGCGATCACTGTGAAACTCCAACCACTGGATAGCCTCGCCCGGCGGTTGGAAGTAGGCGAGGATCTTGCGGCTGGTGTCCTGCGGGAAGTCGTCGATCAGGTCCGCTCTCCCATACCACTGAGGCAAGCGGTCGAAGCACTCCGACAGGGTCGCGCCCGGTTCGGCCGCAGCGTGCAGCACGGCGAGTATGGGCAGGATGGCGTCACGGGTCGGAAGCGCGCGCAGCATGCCGCCGTTCAGGGTCAGCTCGGAACCGACCAGGAAGCCGCCGTTGGCCTCCCAGCCGACCACCCGTTGCTGGCCCTGCACCAGCGCCTCCTGCATGGCCTCGATGACGAAGGGCGATCCGATCCGCGTCTTGGTCGTGATCAGGCCCTTGCCCATGAAGTGCTCGTGCACACCGGGGTTGGTACTGATCGGCACCGAGACGGCATCCGCTTTGAGATAGTCGGCGACGACGGCACCCACCAGATCCCCCGGAAAAAAGCGCAATACGGGCCTTGCGGGATCGTCGGACTCGGAGACGCCAACGATCAAGGGCCGATCGCTGTCGCCGTCCGTTGATACGATGGCATCGATCCGGCCATGCACGGCCTGCTGTTCGGCGACGATCTCCGCGAGCATCCGCAGATGCGCCGGAGAAATGGCCTCGGTATCGATGGGGACGAAGGTATCGCTGCGTCCGACCCGGATCACCTCGGCCCCCGTGTGCGCCAGGATGCGCGGCAGCAGCTCCCGCCCGACAGCGGCGTATTCGTAGAACAGGATGCGCTTACCCTGCAGGCCGTTGCGGGGGAATACCCGGCGGTAGCGCTCGAGGTAGCCCTGCTCGGCCACCGGGTTGACCGGCGGCAGGACTGGCCGCTGCTCGGGCTTCAGCATCCCCGCGGAGTCGAATAGGGATGCCGCCGCCGGACGCCGGTACTCCTGTTGTCGAACCGCCTCCACCGCAGCGACGATGCCCGGCTCGTCGGACTTGAGCACCTCGCCGTCGCAGCGATTGGCCTTCTGCCCATTCCGATCCGCCGGGATATGGCTGCCGGTGCACATGAAGCTCATGACCCCCTGTCCGAGGGCATAGAAGGTCAACGCAGGGGTAGGCAAGCTGCCTATATAATCCACCTGATAACCGGCGTCCAAGACCGCGCGCGCCGTGGCCCTCAGAATCTGCGGCGTCGAAGGCCGTAGGTCCCCGGCGATGGGAATCTGCAGTGACTCACGCGGCACCGCACCGGCCTGGAGCTTGCCGATGTCTTCGAGGTAACGCAGGGTTCCCAGCGTCAGGCTGTAGACCTCCAGATCGGTAAGATCCTTCACCAAGGCCCGGACCCCACTGGTCCCGAAGCGTGACACCACCGGCGTGTAGCCAAGGATGTCACACAACTGCGGTTGAGTTTTCATTTTCCGCCGCACCTCCTCCAGACTCCTACGCACGGCTAAGGCGACACAAACCGTGCTGCGTCGACGCCAAGATTAACCAAGTAGAACTCGATGCACGGTTCGCGGTCGCCTTGAGCCGAATGTGTACGCCCGGCACGGGCGTGAACTTATGGGGTGAAAGTCCCCTGTAGGAGTACCTGTGATGTCCTGTGGGACAACTGTAACTACTAGCCGACGGCAAGGGCAAACCCGCGAGGGGATGTCTGAAGGAAGCCCGAGCGCAAACGTGCGAGCCGACGGACAGAAACCGCATAGAAGGCTTGGTTCCCGGGCGAGTCAGCACAAGATGACGAAGCCCACCCGGTGCAGGGGATAGGGTAAATGCGGCGGTTGTGCATGGAAAGTTCATGTTCTTATCCGGGGAGAGCTGTCCCACTTGCGGCCCGTGTTTCTATGGGAGTCGAACTGAGGGCCAGTCCGAAAGGGCTGGAAACACCATCGAACCCTAACGGGGCAGTGGTCGCTAAGGGAGCCGGCCTGAGGGCCAGCGCGAAAGTGCTGGAATTGCCACCGGACCCGACAGCGACTCGGGCAGCGCGTCTTGCGGCAACGCCTGACGTGATGGGACAGAAGTCAGCAGAGGGCATAGTAGCCAAACGCCCACCCGTAATGGGTGGGACAGGGTGAAGGCCTGAACCTTCGGCAACGAGAGAGCCGGGCGAGCCTCAACGACGGGATTGCACCCGACCGGGTGAAACCGCCTTGACGGTTCGTCGCGTAACCAGCGTTGGAGGTCGCCATGTTACGGTGATCCTTTTAACCCCGAAGGAAACGCCCCGTGCGGACCCGCATGCGGGGTGTTGTGGAGGCCGGGGGAGAAAAACCCCCGACTATCCGATTATACGTCTCTTACACGGCTGGCAAATTCCAGAAATTCGTCGTGTGGAATGATTCGGCGACGAGCTTCAAATTCTGGCGCTTTGGCATCTTCTCTGTTGAAAACCACCCCTCGATTAAGCTCCTCTGGCACAGTACCTAAAGGCGCAGAAAATCCCTCTGGACCGTTGTTAATTCCCTCTCGCGGATAAAAATATAGTGGGTTGCTGTTGAACAAAGCTTCATCAAACTCAAGACCTGTTAGCTGTTCAATCTCAGTAATAGTAACTTGGTAGTTTTTTATATCTATAGAATGCTGACCACGCTTATCAAGCAAAAACTGTGCGTCCTGGTAGAGGATATATGCTTGAGATTCAAGCTGCTCGGATTCTTTCCCAATATACACGACAACCTTCCAAAAACCCGATGGAATTTGGACCTTTTGCTGTAGAGTACGGCGGGTATACCATCGATCAGTTTGAGTGAAAACAGGCCCAGTAAAGATTGTTATACGGCCATTTTTGTCTTTTTCTAGATGTTGAACAACACGCTCGGGAACACGCCATTCATCTTGATTGAAATTTTCGTGTTGCATTGAGGCATTAGCATACGAACATGAATCGTTACTTGCCCGCTTTGCCTCGTACTTACTCCCCCAAGTTACGGCGGTTCTTCTAGTTAGATGCCCTCGGTCCCAAGGATTTCGTTTATATGCTGCAGGACCAACTTGGTTGTTAAGACCAATTCTAGGGTCTACGAACTAGTCTCTGCCGGACACTTGTTGGAATTCATTTTGATCAAGATTTGCAGCGGAAATTAGCGCTTGATTGTTGAATTTACTCATTATCACTGAGTAATGAATATAATCAATAATGTGTCCGTTCTCGTTGTCATCTCGAACAAACAGAATATCATCTTCAATTTCCAGCCCCGCTTTTGGCAGAGCTATTGAAACCCCTTTTCCCAGAAATTCTGGATCGTAACCTTTTCTAAGATCAGTCATGTGTTTTCTCCTAAGGTTGAATTTCACGTATAACAG